>DXDP01000428.1 GCA_019115445.1 Candidatus Nocardiopsis merdipullorum | reverse complement strand
GCATCCGGTAGATCTTGCCGATGCGCTCCCTGCGCCCCTTGAGGCTGTTCAGCACCTGGCTGCCCGACTTGAGCACACCGGAGTAGACCCGAATGTAGGACAACCTGCCCAGGTGCGCATCACTCATGATCTTGAAGACCAGGCCGGCCATCGGCTCTTCGGCGTTCGGCTTCCGAACGAGCGCGACCTCTTCCTTCTCGTCCTTGGGGTCGTGGCCCTCGATGGCCTCGACGTCCATGGGCGAAGGCAGGTAGGCGGTGACCGCGTCGAGCAGGGGCTGCACACCCTTGTTCTTGAACGCGGTACCACACAGGACCGGTACCGCCGTACCGGCGATGGTGGCGCGACGGATCGCGGGTACGAGCTGCTCCACGGTGGGCTCCTGGCCCTCCAGGTACAGCTCCATGATCTCGTCGTCCGCCTCGGCCAGCGTCTCGATGAACTGCTCACGTGCCTCGCGAGCAGCGTCGACATGGGTGTCGGGGATCTCGATCGTCTCGTACATCTCCCCCATCGCGGCCTCTGCACTCCAGACATAGGCCTTCATGCGAACGAGGTCGATGACACCCTGGAAGTCGCTCTCCGCCCCGATGTTCAACTGGATCGGCATGGCGTTGGCGCCCAGGCGCTCGCGGAACATGTCCACACAGCGCTGGAACTCCGCACCGATCTTGTCCATCTTGTTGACGAAGCAAAGACGCGGAACACCGTAGCGGTCGGCCTGTCGCCAGACCTGCTCGGACTGGGGCTCCACGCCCTCCTTGGCGTCGAACACCGCAACGGCACCGTCGAGAACGCGCAGCGAACGCTCCACCTCGATGGTGAAGTCGACGTGGCCGGGCGTGTCGATGATGTTGATGGTGTAGTCGTCCCAGTGAGTGGTGGTAGCAGCCGAGGTGATGGTGATACCCCGCTCCTGCTCCTCCTTCATCCAGTCCATCGTCGAGGCGCCGTCGTGCGTCTCGCCGACTTTGTGGTTCACACCGGTGTAGTAAAGAATGCGCTCGGTCGTCGTGGTTTTACCCGCGTCGATGTGGGCCATGATGCCGATGTTTCGCACCGTGGCCAGGTCAAGCAAAGTCTTAGCCATGAGGCTCGTCCCTCGGTCTGTTTCCGATACCCGCTTACCAGCGGTAGTGAGCGAAGGCCCTGTTCGATTCGGCCATCTTGTGCGTGTCCTCACGCTTCTTGACGGCCGCCCCGAGACCGTTGCTGGCGTCGACCAGCTCGTTCATCAGACGCTCGGTCATGCTCTGCTCTCGGCGCCTACGCGCGAAAGTGACCAGCCAGCGCAGGGCCAGCGTGGTGGACCGGGAGGAACGAACCTCGACCGGCACCTGGTAGGTCGCGCCACCGACACGGCGGCTGCGGACCTCGAGCGCGGGCTTGACGTTGTCCAGAGCGCGCTTGAGCACCACAAGCGGGTCCTGGCCGGTCTTTTCCTGAGCACCCTCCAGAGCGTTGTAGACAACACCCTGGGCGAGCGCACGCTTGCCGTTGACCAGCACCTTGTTGATCAGTGCGGTGACGAGCGGCGAGTTGTGGACCGGGTCGGTGGTGAGCTGGCGCTTCGGCGCCGGGCCCTTGCGCGGCATGCTTACTTCTCCTTCTTGGCGCCGTAGCGGCTACGCGCCTGCTTGCGGTTGCGGACACCCTGTGTGTCGAGCGAACCGCGGACGATTCGGTAGCGAACACCCGGCAGGTCCTTCACACGACCACCACGGACCAGCACGATGCTGTGTTCCTGGAGGTTGTGGCCGATGCCGGGGATGTAGGCCGTGACCTCGATACCGCTGCTCAGCCTCACTCGGGCGACCTTGCGCAGCGCAGAGTTCGGCTTCTTGGGCGTAGTGGTGTAGACACGCGTGCACACACCACGACGCTGCGGACTCCCCTTCAGCGCCGGGGTCCTGTTCTTTGTGACCTTGTCCTGTCGGCCCTTGCGGACCAGCTGCTGGATGGTGGGCACCGCGTCTCCGTCTTCCTCGTGACCTACGCCGGTTCTC
Source organism: Candidatus Nocardiopsis merdipullorum (assembly GCA_019115445.1). Taxonomy (GTDB): domain Bacteria; phylum Actinomycetota; class Actinomycetes; order Streptosporangiales; family Streptosporangiaceae; genus Nocardiopsis; species Nocardiopsis merdipullorum. Next base: position 1,195 of record DXDP01000428.1, on the reverse strand, counting down.
GTAGCCGATGATCGCTATTGACCTGCTGAATTCCCCGAACCTCTCCGACCCACGCTGTCGGGCGTGTCGGTTTTCTTTCCACGCGCGGTGGAACTTCGAACACACCTGGCACAAGGCCTTCAGGAGAGGGGGTTCACATGCGCCGAACGCCCAGTAGTCCCGGGGCGTCACTCGCTCACCCGAACAGGGGCGCCGCACACACACGTGTGACCCGTCGACTCACGGGCACGATCACACAGGCTACCGTTTGCCAACCAGGCGGTCAAAACGGTGTGCGACACAACGAGAGCCGGCTGACCGGTCCTCACGTAGCCGTGGGTCTTACCCCCAGTCTACGCGCTTTCACACTTGTTTCGACCCAGATTTTCTCTGGGCCGTATATCGGCGACCGCAAATACACAGCCGCCCTCACGAACCATTATCCGTCAGGAGCGGCTGTGCCTGCTACCGGATGAACGCGATCGCCACAGAGATCATCGTCACGACGATACCGATCACGGCGAGCACCGTCCCTGCGGTGATCAGTCCCAGACCATCGAGTCGACCACGTGACTCCCGGATCTCCCGTTTGGCCCGGGGCCCGGTCAACAACAACGCGGGGAGCGCGGCCAACACACCGACGAAAGGCAGCAACGAGGCCACACCCAGCCACAACGTCACCGTCGCACCACGTTCGGTGTCGGCGAGGAAGTCGACGCTGTCGTATCCCGGGTAGCTGTCCTCCTCCCCCCAGTCCGATGGATGATCTTCGAAACCGGGGAAGTCCTCACTGATGCTCCGGCGGCGCCGTGAGCCCCGCTGCGAGCGTTCCGGCATCCCGTAGTCGGCCGGGGAGAAGTCGTCGTACTCGTGGTCACGTTCGACTTCCACGTCCGGGGCAAGGACGTGATGACTTCGTGTCCGTTCCTCTTCCCCGGGATCCTCCGAGTGGTCGACGTACCCGTCACCGGCCCGGTCGTCCTCCCGGTCGTCGAAATCGGAACGATGTCGGTGGGAGGGCACCGGATCCAGGTCGGAGGGGACACCGGTCGGGGGTGTGTCGATGTGTTCCTTCTCCTCGAAGGTCGGCGGGTCGAACACCTGCGTGACCCCACCGTCGACGGGCTCGTGGTTGTGGTCCGGGCCGAGCGGGGGCGAAGTCTCCCCCGAAGGGGGGACCTCGTCGCCGGCGGGTCCGTCCTGCCCCTGGTCGTCC
>DXDP01000427.1 GCA_019115445.1 Candidatus Nocardiopsis merdipullorum | reverse complement strand
GGGGGTCAGAACTTTCCTTCGCACCCCTTGTTTCCTCCTGGAAACCGACTTCGAACAGATCTTTTTCTCGATGTTCGTCGGCTGTCCATGATGCAAAGCACTTCGCGGCTTTCACGCACCAATTGCATAATCGGTCGCGTGCTCGCGAATTATCGGCGGCTTTTCGCCGTCCCCCACGTCCTGTCGCTGCTGTGCTGGTCACTGGCCGCGCGTTTTTACACCCCTGGCCTGATGATCGCCGTGACCTTCCTGGTCGAGGAGTGGACGGGTTCCTACACCTTCGCCGGTCTGGTCTCCGGTGCCTTCACTCTCGGTATGGCCCTTGTCGGCCCGCTGCGTGGGCGGATGGCCGACCGTGGTGGGACCGACCGTCTGGTTCTGCTGTGTGGAGTGGTGTTCTGGGTCGGGCTGACCGTTCTGGCGTTGCTTCCGGCGTCGCTGTGGTGGGTGGCCGTTCCCCTGGCCCTGTCCACCGGCCTGTTCGGCACCCCCGCCAACCAGGTCGTGCGTGCGTTGTGGCCACGACTCACCCAGGGGCAGGAGCGGCAGGCCATCTACGCCGCCGAGGCCACCACCCAGGAGCTTTTGTTCATCTTCTCCCCCATTCTGACCGCCGGTGTGGTGGCTCTGGCCGGTCCTCGCCAGGCTCTGCTCATGCTGTCGGTGCTCTCTTTGGTCGGAGCTCTTGGGTTCACCCACGCTCTGCGTCGCGCCGACGTGACCGGCCCGACCCCGGTCGGGGACCAGGCAACCGGTCGGTCGCAACAGCCACGGCGGAGTCTGCTTCGTATGCCGGCACTGTTGGTGCTGTTCCTCATGAGTTTCCTGACGGTCGGCGGCATCATCGGGGTGGATCTGGCCATCGTGGCCTGGGCCAACGAACTGAACACACCGCAGTACGTGATGGTGCTGGCATCGGTGTGGGCCCTGGGTTCCCTGGTGGGTGGGATGATCGCGGGCGGCCTGCGGGGGACCCCTCACCTGTTTCGGCGGAGTGTTGGTGCCGCACTCGGGCTGTTCGCCCTGGTGCCGTTCCTTCCGCCGATCACGCACTTGCCGTCCCCGCTGCTGATCACTCCGCTGCTGTTCCTGTCCGGGATGACTCTTGCCCCGACCTTGGCCGCATCGATGGGTCGCCTGGGAGATCTGGCCCCTGCACATCGACGTGCGGAGGCCTTCGGCTGGCTGGCGACCGCGCTGGGTACCGGTGGTGCCCTTGCCGGGCCGCTGATCGGGGCGTTGCTCGACGGCTTCGGTGTGGCCGGTGGTGTGGGCGGGGCCGCGCTCGTGGTGAGTGTCGGCGCGTTGTTGACCCTCCTTGTTCCCGCGCCGGGCAAAGGCCCCACCGCCGAGGAAGGCACCAGGGCACAGGGCACAGGAACGCAGGGGCCCGGTGCTCAGCCTCGAAACGCACCCTGACCGTGTTCATCAAGAGGGCTTCGATGGGCCCAGGGGCGGGCCGCCTCCAACTGTGCGGACAGTGACAGCAGGGCCCCTTCCTCCCCGGGGCGACCGGTGAGCATCACCCCGATCGGCAAACCGGCGCCGGTCCGGTGAAGAGGAATGCTGAGGGAGGGTTGTCCCGTCACGTTGAAGAGCGAGGTGAAGGGTGCGAACTCGGTCATCAGGCGGAACTCGGCCTCGGGTCCCTCTGCGGTGAGGGCTCCGACGGGGCCGGGCAGCAGAGCCAGGGTGGGGCAGAGCAAGACATCGAAATACTGCGTTTCCTCCATCAGTGAGCGCACCCCACGCTGCAGGCGTGCCATGGCCGCCATGTAGCGCGGCATCGGGGTGCTCGCGGCGAGTTCACGCAGCCATCGATTGAGGGGCCGAAGTTCTTCCTCGCGTCCCTCCGGGACCGGGATCGTCGATGCCATGGCTGCCCAGAGCACCTGGAAATCCTCGGGGAAGAGTCCGTGGAAGTGTGCCTCGAAAGGGGTGGGGATCTCTTCCACGTCGTGCCCCAGCTCTTCCAGGAGTTGACCTGTCGCCTCGTGGGCGACCAGGACGTCGGGGTCGAGTGTGATTCCCGGAGCGTTCGCGTAGCAGCCGACCCTCAACCGACCGGGGGTCTTTCGTGTGTGGTCGGTGAAACTCTTCCCTCGGGGCAAGGGTGCTGCGCCGAACTGGTCACCGGGGCTGTTGAAGGCCATGACGTCGAGCATGAGCGCGGCATCCGACACAGAACGTGTGATCGGGCCCGCCGTGGCAAGGCCGATCAGGTCGAGGGAGAGAGGGGCCTGGGAGATCCTGCCACGACTGGGTTTGAGTCCGAAAACGCCGCAGGCGGACGCCGGGATGCGGAGGGATCCGCCACCGTCACTGCCGTGGGCCACGGGTGCAAGCCCTGCGGCCACGGCGGCCGCCGCGCCTCCGCTGGAGCCGCCGGGTGTGCGCGTGGTGTCCCAGGGGTTGCGTGTGGCGGGTACGAGGTCGTTCTCGGTGTAACAGCTGGTACCGAATTCCGGGGTGTTGGTCTTGCCGAGGAAGACGGCACCGGCTTTGCGCAGGTGGGAAACGACCCCGGCGTCTTTCGGGGCGATGGTTTCCTTGTGCAGTCGCGAGCCGTGGGTAAGGGGAAGGCCCGCGACGGGATCGAGATCCTTGATCGGGACCGGGACCCCGTGGAGAGGCGGCAGATCGTCCGGCGCATCACTCATCACACGTTCTTCCGCGTTTCGGGCCTGCTGCAGCGCCTCTTTCGAAGCAACCGAAACATAGGCACTGTAATGGGGATCCTCACGCTCGATCCTGTCCAGAAAGTGCTCGGTGACCTCAGTGGGTGACAGTTCGCGACTGCGGATCAACTCTGCGAGCCGATGGGCCGGAAGGTCGTGGATCTCGGTCATGACGACCCAGGTTAGCGGGCCTCCAACAGGGCATCATCGGTGATGGACCGTCGGCCTCTCCAGAGAACTCACGAGGAAGTGAGCCTTCCCCCTCCCGGGGAGTAAAAACGCGTTCACTCAACGAAAACAAGGAAGAAAAGTGTGAGAAGTCATGTATCAAAGGTCGGTCATGGCGGGAACTAGCCTGTCCGACGTACGAATGGAATCGGCTTCTTCAACGTGGAAACGGCAACGAGTGTGAACGGCCTCACCCAGTCAGCCAGCAAAGAAGAACACCAGGACCCCGCGAGTCTCTTCTTTCCCAACCAGCGCAAGAAGCAGACCAGTTCAGAAAAATCCTTGCTCTACGGGGTGCTCAAGTCACCCCAGTTCGCCCGTAAGTGGTTCGTACGGGGCGGTATCGCCCTGGTTGCGACGGTTGCGATCGGCCTGTTGACCTCCGAGTGGCGCGTGGGCATCACTCTTGGGCTCTTCACCCTCGTGGGTGCCACGGTCTACGGCTCTCGACGCGAATCCGAGATACCCCGATGGCGCAAACCCTCGGCCGCGCAACGTCGCACCGAGGCCCAACTCAAGGTCATGAAACAACTCGGCTATCGCGTCTTGCACGCACGCGCCGTCCCGGGCGGCAACGGACAGATCGACCACTTCATCGTGGGCCGCAGGGGCGCGTTCGCCATCGACTCCGAGGCGTGGGACAAACGGTTGCCCCTGCGCAACAAGTTGGAGCAGCTCTACCACGGACGCTTCAGCAAGAACGCCCGCATCGACGAGGCTCTGGAAGAAGCTCGCAGAGCACAAGAACTCATCAGTGAAGAACTGGGGCGTGACATCAGAGTACGTGCCTCACTGGCCATCTACGGCCCCCGCATGCCCTGGGACAGTCACCGCCTACGAGGCGTGGACATCATCACCGGCACCAAGGTGCGCAAATGGTTGCGTAGTGGCCGAGACCGCCTGAACGAGCAGGAGATCGAGGAAATCCATCGAGCCGCCGAAAAAGCCCTTCCACCACGTTACTGAGCGTCGAAAGCACCATCACCACAAGTAAGGCCCGGGACGGAGCTCAATGATGCTCCCGGGCCTTCAGCATGTCCGGACGATGGCCCATCCCCTTCGGCCCACTCACCACTTCGGGGTCGTCCACCTCTACCTCACGTCTCATGCTCTGGACATATCGTCTTCAGGCCTGAGACCGAAGTGGCCTGCGAAGCGACTACCATCATGGACAAACACCCTTGATGTTGGGAGTCCTCTCGATGCCCGCCCTACGCTCACGCACGGTCACACACGGCAGGAACATGGCAGGTGCACGCGCCCTCATGCGCGCCACCGGCGTGGAGCGGGAAGACTTCGGCAAACCCATCGTGGCTGTGGCCAACAGCTTCACCGAATTCGTCCCCGGCCACATCCACCTGCGCGAAGTCGCCGAAGTCGTCGCCAACGCCATCCGCCGGGCCGGAGGCGTCCCCCGGGAATTCAACTCCATCGCCGTCGACGACGGCATCGCCATGGGCCACAGCGGCATGCTCTACTCACTGCCCAGCCGCGAACTCATCGCCGACTCCGTCGAATACATGGTCAACGCGCACTGCGCCGACGCACTGGTGTGTGTGTCCAACTGCGACAAGATCACACCCGGAATGCTGCTCGCCGCCATGCGGATCAACATCCCCACCGTCTTCGTCTCCGGTGGCCCCATGGAAGCCGGCAAGGTCACGATCGTCGACGGTACTGCGACCACCGTCAAAAAGCTCGACCTCATCAACCCGATGATCGCCGCCGCAGACGAAAGCGTCTCGCAGACCGAGCTGGACACGATGGAAGAGGCCGCCTGCCCGACCTGTGGCTCCTGCTCGGGCATGTTCACCGCCAACTCGATGAACTGCCTGACCGAGGCCATCGGTCTGGCTCTGCCCGGCAACGGCACCGTCCTGGCCACCCACACAGCACGCCGCGCCCTGTACGAGGACGCAGGGCGCCTGGTGATGGAGGCCGCACGCCGCTACTACCAGGACGACGACACCTCCGTCCTTCCGCTGTCCATCGCCACCCCGGCAGCGTTCGCCAACGCCATGGCCCTGGACGTGGCCATGGGCGGTTCCACGAACACGATCCTGCACCTGCTGGCCACCGCCACCGAGGCCGGGGTGGACTTCGGGCTCCCCGAGATCGACGAGATCTCCCGTAATGTGCCTTGCCTGTGCAAGGTCGCTCCGAACACCGAGGAATACCACGTGGAGGATGTCCACCGGGCCGGCGGTATCCCCGCGATCCTCGGTGAACTCGCCCGCGCCGGGCTGCTGGAGACCGACCTGCCCACCGTGCACGGCAAGACCATCGGCGAATTCATCGACGAGTGGGACATCCGCTCGAAGAAGGTCCTGCCCGAAGCCGTGGAACTGTTCCACGCAGCACCCGGTGGCAAACGGACCACCAAGGCCTACTCCCAGAGCGTGCGCTGGGACAGCCTGGACACCGACCGGGAGGAGGGTTGTATCCGCTCGGTCCCCCACGCCTACACCGAGGACGGCGGCCTGGCCGTGCTGTTCGGCAACCTGGCCCCCGACGGTGCGATCGTCAAGACCGCCGGTGTGGAGGAAGAGTTGTGGACCTTCTCCGGCCCGGCCAAGGTGTTCGAGTCCCAGGAGGCCGCCGTCGAAGGCATCCTCAACAAGCAGATCACACCCGGTGATGTGGTGATCATCCGCTACGAAGGCCCCAAGGGCGGCCCGGGTATGCAGGAGATGCTGTATCCGACGAGTTTCCTCAAGGGGCGTGGCCTGGGCAAGGCCTGCGCCCTGATCACCGACGGCCGTTTCTCCGGAGGTACCTCCGGCCTGTCCATCGGCCACGCCTCCCCCGAGGCCGCTGCCGGGGGTGACATCGCCCTGGTCGAGGACGGCGATCTCATCGACATCGACATCCCCAACCGGAGTCTCCACCTGAAGGTCCCCGAGGACGAACTCACCACACGCCGTGAACGCCTGCTCAAGGAACTGGGCACGTTCCGTCCACGTGATCGTGAGCGCCCCGTGACGGCGGCGCTTCGCGCCTACGCGGCGATGGCCACCTCGGCCTCCACCGGGGCGGCCCGCGACGTCACGCAGATCGAAGGCTGACCTTCAGGAGCAGCAACCGCCCCCACAGCACCCACCACCGGAGGGTGCCGGGGCGGTGGCCCGGCCGGCCACCGCGACGGTGGACAACAACCGCACCGTGTCACCATGACCCTGAGGGCAATCGGCCGGGGCATCGGACCGGCTCATGGGGCGAGAACGTTCGAAGGTGTCGCCACACTCACGGCAGCGGAACTCATATGTCGGCATACCACAAGGATACGACGGCCCCTCGGTCTTATTTTCGGCAGAACCTCGGCAAAACTTGGGTATCCGTACGACGACGCTCACACACCGCACACAGTGCGGTGTGTGAGCGTACGGCAATGCTTCCGGAGCCTTCTAGGCGGCCAGGTGAGCCATGTACGGCTCCCAGAGAGGATCACCATGCAGGTCACCGTTGACGAGCCGCCAGTGCGGCCCCTTCGGGACCGTGGGAGTGATGGTGAGTTTCCAACCGAGCGCGTCGAGGAACTTGTCGGCCTTGCGGTGATTACAGGGTTTGCAGGCCGCCACCACGTTCTCCCAGACGTGCGCGCCACCTCGACTACGAGGGATCACATGGTCGATGGTCTCGGCCTTCTTTCCGCAGTATCCGCAGGTGTACCGGTCACGTCGCATGAGCGCCACCCTGGTGAGCGGCACTCTGCGTGTGTAGGGGACATTGATGTAGCGCCGCAGTCGGATGACCGACGGCACGTCATACGCACGCGTGGCCGAGTGGAGTACTGCTCCGGTACCGTCCTCGTGGACGATCTCGGCCTTCTCCCGCAGGACGAGAAGTATCGCCCTGCGCAGCGGTAGAGTTGTCAACGGTTCAAAACTGGCATTGAGCAACAGCACGTGGCGGCGGGCGGTGACTTTACCGTCCTCCTGGCCGTGCTGGGCACTCATTGTGTCGCCCCAGCCGTCGAGTTCGACGACCGTGTCGTCTCCTCGACCGGCTGCCTGGCCGGGCGAGAGATCTTCTTGGGCATCGATCCACGAATCGATGATTGCGTTCGTTCTGCCACACGGACCTCCCGGTGGTTTCCGCCGAGTTGCGTCCAGCATTCAGTCTGCTGGTTCGAAGCATCCCCGCGCCACCCCAATTTACGTCCACCCAACTCGAAACGGCGGACTCATCGCTTTCGGGCCCTGTTCCCGTGTCGCCGGAACTCGGCCTTTCACTACGTCACTGTCGAAGGCTCCTGTGCAGGGTCGGTGGATAGAGTGCGACGTATGCCTGAACTCCGCTACCCTGCAGCCGAGCGGCTGTCCGTCACAGAGACCCTGCACGGCCGGGTGATCGAAGATCCCTACCGCTGGCTCGAAGATCCCGCCTCCGCCGAAACCAAGGAGTGGGCCACGGCCCAGGACACCCTCTATACGGCGGCCTCCCGTGACTACGGATCACGGGACGGATTCGCCGAACAGGTACAAGCCCTTCTCGGGGCCGGCGGTGTGGGTGCACCGGTGTGGCGGGGACAACGCTGCTTCTTCACCCGGCGCACGGCCGACCAGGAACATGCCGTGCTCTACGTCCGGGACGGGGACGCGGACGAGCGGGCGCTCATCGACCCAGGTGCCCTCGATCCGGAAGGGTTGACCACCCTGGACTCCTGGAAGGTCGACCCGTCCGGCCGACTGCTGTCCTACCAACTCTCCGAAGGCGGCGACGAGGAATCGCTGCTGCGCGTGATGGACATCGACAACGGTGCGCTGGTCGACGGCCCCATCGACCGGGTCAGGTACAGCCCCATCGCCTGGCTCGCGGACTCCTCCGGTTTCTACTACGTACGTCGTCTTCCCACCGATCAGGTACCCGAGGGGGAAGAGAGCTACCACCGGCGGGTCCACCTACACCGTTTGGGTACCCCCACCGACGAGGACGTCCTCATCTTCGGGGAAGGACGCGACAAGACCGAGTTCTACGCCCCGGTGGTCAGTCGGGACGGGCGTTGGCTGTTGCTCATGGCCACGAAGGGCACCTCGGCGGCCACGGACACCTGGATCGCCGATCTGTCCGCCGGAGAACTGGAAAGACCCGAACTGGTCTGTGTCCAGGAAGACGTGGACGCCGCCCTGAGCCCTCACATGGGCCGTGACGGACGTCTGTACCTGTACACCGACCGTGACGCGCCACGTGGGCGCCTGTGTGTGGCCTCCCCCACCGAACCCGGCTACGAGCACTGGACCACACTGGTCCCGGAGGACTCCGAAGCGGTCATGGAGGATTACGCGATCCTGGACGGGCCCGAGATGAAACGGCCCGAACTGCTGATCTCGTGGGCACGCCACGCTGTGAGCGAAATCTCACGGCACGACCTGCGCACCGGTGAGCGCCTGGGTTCTCTGGAAATGCCCGGTCTGGGCACCATCGGTGGTCTCATGGAACGGCCCGAGGGTGGCCATGAGGTGTGGTTCGGCTACACCGACAACACCCATCCGTCCTCGGTGTACCGCTACGACGCGACAACGGGGGCCATCTCCCTGTGGGCGGAGGCCCCGGGTGACGTCGACATCCCGGACGTGAGTGTTGAGCAGATCACCTTCACGTCCAAGGACGGTACCCCGGTCAGAATGCTCGTGGTCGCACCGACAGCATCGGCCGAGGGGCCGCGCCCGACGATCCTGTACGGATACGGGGGTTTTCGGATCTCGTTGACCCCCGCCTACTCCGCCGTGGCGCTGGCCTGGGTGCGTGCAGGCGGCGTCTACGCGATCGCAAACCTGCGCGGAGGTCTGGAGGAAGGTGAGGAGTGGCATCGGGCCGGGATGCTCGCCGACAAGCAGAACGTCTTCGACGACTGCGCCGCCGCGGCAGAGCACCTCATCCGCACGGGTGTGACTTCCCCCGAGAAGCTGGCCGTCATGGGGGGCAGTAACGGCGGTCTCCTGGTCGGAGCCATGACCACCCAACGACCCGAGCTGTTTGCCGCCGCCGTTTGCTCGGCGCCCCTGTTGGACATGGTGCGCTACGAGCATTTCGGTCTCGGGCAGCTGTGGAACGTCGAGTACGGCACCGCCGAGGACCCGGAGCAGCTCGACCGGCTGCTGGAATACTCCCCGTACCACAACGTGCGTGAGGACACGCATTACCCGGCGATGCTGTTCACCGTCTTCGACAACGACACCCGGGTCGATCCGCTGCACGCGCGCAAACTTTGCGCCCAGATGCAGTGGGCCACCTCGGCACCGCCCTCGAAACGCCCGATCCTGTTGCGCAGGGAGGCAGAGGTTGGTCACAGCGCCCGTTCGGTGAGTCGCAGTGTGGCGCTCAGCGCCGAACAGCTCGCGTTCCTCGCCCATCACCTGGGTTTGTCCGTGGAGTGAGGGAGAGAAAGCACACAGCCCTATATTACTCGTGAGTAGTTCTTTTTTCGCAGGGTGTTGAGACAATCAGGTCGCTCACCCTCCCAAAGACACGCACGAGAGGACGAACAGGACGTGACACAGATCGACGCCGGGCACGGCGCCACACAGGCCGAGCCCAAGCGCCATGTGCACCTCCAACAGGTCCGCTACGCCGACCTGGATCCGCAGCACCACGTCAACAACGTGCGCATGCTCACCTACCTGGAGGATGCTCGCATCTCGTTCCTGCATCCCGGGGCGCCGACCGACCGTGAACAGGACTTCGGCGCCCTGGTCGTGGCCCGGCAGGAAGCCGACTACGTCGCTCCCCTGTTGCCTCGCTCCGAACCGGTGCGCGTGGAGCTTTGGATCACCGAGATCCGCAACACCGGTTTCAGCCTCGCCTACGAGGTCCTCGACGACACGACCGTGTACCTGCGCGCCAGGACGGTGATGGTCGGTTTCGACGTGGCAACGCAACGCCCTCGACGTCTCAGCGAGGCCGAACACAAATTCCTCGCCGCACACTCCTGACACGAAACACCCTGGCCGGGTGACCAGGGTGTTTCTTCGGTCTACTTCATCGAGAGGGTGACGACCTCTCCGTCATCGTCGTCATCGTCGTTCGAGGACACCGTCACCGTCGTCGGGTTGCTCACCTGCGGCCGGGTGACCTCCTCGGGAACGTTCACCATGCTGTGCGCGGCCATCACCATGTATTCCCACAGTTGACGCTCCAGCGGTTCGGGGATCTCCAGCGAGTCCACGGCCGCACGCATGTGCTTGAGCCACAGGTCCCGCTCCCGGATTCCGATACGAAAAGGCACGTGCCGCATCCGTAGCCTGGGGTGACCACGCTGCTCACTGTAAGTACGTGGCCCACCCCAGTACTGCATGAAGAACAACCGGAGTCGTTCCTCGGCCGGGCCGAGATCCTCCTCCGGGTACATGGCACGAAGTTCCTCGTCCTGGGCAACCCCCTCATAGAAACGGCCGACCAGGCGGGTGAAGAACTCCTCTCCACCCACGGCCTCGTAGAACGTCATCTGCACAGATTCATCGCCCCGAGTTCGGTGGTCATCACGCGCGGAAGTCATCGCCCACAGGGTATGCCACAGTGTCGAGGCTTCCCGGGAACAAGGGCCCACCCGTCACGTGCAGTCACCGTTGCCAAGAGCCTGAAAAGACCCGTTGCGCGGGTCCTCGCCGATACGGCAAGGACCCGCGCAACGGAAAACGAAGGACCGTACGGCCGAGGTCGAACATCCGGTCGTGTGCTTTGTGTCGTCTCCGGACTCGTGCCCATCGGGTGCCGCTCACCCCTTCCGAAATCTGCGGGGAAGGTTCCTCAGTCGCGAGTGAGCTTGCGGTGGGTGACCGCGTGTGGACGTGCGGCCTCGGGGCCAAGACGTTCGATCTTGTTCCTCTCGTAGGAATCGAAGTTGCCTTCGAACCAGAACCAGTTCGCATCCCCTTCCCAGGCGAGGATGTGCGTGGCCACACGGTCGAGGAACCACCGGTCGTGGGAGGTGATCACGGCGCAGCCGGGAAAGTCCAGGAGTGCGTTCTCCAGGGATCCGAGTGTTTCCACGTCCAGGTCGTTGGTGGGCTCGTCCAACAGCAGCAGGTTACCGCCCTGTTTGAGGGTGAGCGCCAGGTTCACCCGGTTGCGCTCCCCACCGGACAGAACACCCGCGGGCTTCTGTTGGTCCGACCCCTTGAACCCGAACGCGGCCACGTAGGCACGGCTGGGAATCTCGACCTTGCCGACCTCGATGAAGCTCTCACCGTCGGAAACGGTCTCCCACACGTTCTTGGAGTCGTCGATTCCCCCTCGGGACTGGTCGACGTAGGAGGTCTGGACCGTCTCACCGATGGTGACCTTGCCTTGGTCGGGGGCCTCCTCACCCACGATCATCTTGAACAGTGTCGTCTTACCGACACCGTTCGGTCCGATGACACCGACGATGCCGTTCGGCGGCAGGGAGAAGCTCAGGTCCTCGATGAGGACACGCTCACCGAACCCCTTGGTGAGGTTCTTGACCTCGACGACGGTGTTGCCCAGGCGCGGGCCCGGCGGAATCTGGATCTCCTCGAAGTCCAGTTTGCGAGTCTTGTCCGCCTCGGCCGCCATCTCCTCGTAACGTTCCAACCGGGCCTTGGACTTGGTCTGGCGGGCCCGGGCGTTGGAACGGACCCACTCCAACTCTTCCTTGATCCGGCGGGAACGTTTGGCGTCCTTTTGTCCCTCGACCTTCAGCCTGGCCTGCTTGGTCTCCAGGTAGGTGCTGTAGTTGCCCTCGTAGGGGTAGAACTGTCCCCGGTCCAGCTCCAGGATCCACGTGGCCACGTGGTCGAGGAAGTACCTGTCGTGGGTGATGGCCACGATGGTGCCCGGATACTTGGCCAGGTACTGCTCCAGCCAGTTCACGCTCTCGGCGTCGAGGTGGTTGGTGGGCTCGTCCAGCAGCAGCAGGTCGGGCTGCTCCAGAAGCAGGCGGCACAGAGCCACACGACGTTTTTCACCACCGGACAGGCTCGTGACATCGGTGTCCCCGGGCGGGCAACGCAGCGCGTCCATGGCCTGTTCGAGCTGGCTGTCCAGGTCCCAGGCATTGCGGTGGTCCAGCTGTTCCTGAAGCTTTCCCATCTCCTCCAACAGGTCGTCGGAGTAGTCGGTGGCCATCTTCTCGGCGATCTCGTTGAAGCGGGCCAACATCGTCTTGGTCTCGTGGACCCCCTCCTCGACGTTCTCCAGGACGGTCTTGTCCGGATCGAGCTGGGGCTCCTGCGCGAGCAGACCGACGGTGAACCCCGGCATCAACCGCGCTTCACCGTTGGACGGCTGCTCGATACCGGCCATGATCCTCAGAAGCGTCGACTTACCCGCCCCGTTGGGGCCCACGACGCCGATCTTGGCTCCGGGCAGGAACGACCCCGAAACGTTGTCCAGGACGACTTTGTCGCCGTGCGCCTTGCGCACGTTGTTCATGGTGTAGATGTACTCCGCCATGTCTTCCAGCCTAGGGCTTTGCCGCGCATGCCTTGGCCACAGGCGATGACCGACAGTCACCGCCGAGCAAGTCCGTAGTAATGCGGAATCGCGGGCAAGCGTGACCGGGCAATCTTGGCACACCGTGAGTTCTCCCCCGGGGACACACTCACACCTGCCGCACAGCAGCCTCATCAAACCCCCTCACAGGGGAACACGCCCCCGACCTTGCCCCGGTCCTGCTCTCACGCGTGAGAGCAGGACCGGGGCAAAGCTCACCAGGACGACAGGACGACACACAAGGATCTATCGGGAGCGGCAAGCCTGCCGTCGTGCCGTTCACGAGAGAGCAGCGGAACACGTGCCGTGCCGCTACTCCCGTTTCTCGCTCCCGTTCCTCGCTTGCCGCGCAGAAGCTCCCCTACCGTTCCGCTCAGTGGCAAGCAAGAACCACCTACGATTACCGGCTCTCTCCTTGCCGGAACGATTGCCACAAGAGCGGAAATCCCTCGAAGGCGAGCCGGAAGACGAGTCGGAGATTTCTATTACCTCGCTCCGTGCCAGGCAGGCTGCCAACGCCCGTTGGGGACGCGTCAAGGCGCTGGGAGAGCGGTAGCTGTGTCGCGGCGTTACGTCGTGCACGCGCGAAGCGTTCACAGGCACCTGCGTCCCGCGAAGATCGATGACCAGTTGGTGCACGTGCGAGCGTTTCTCGAGACGCGGGGTGAAACGAGGGATGTTGACCGGGTGACGCTGGTCAACACCGCATATCAGTACGCGCATGAGATTTGGCCGGACGATACAGACGTACTCCGCGAGCATGCCGACCGTGTGGCACGGTAGGTCGAATACCGTGCTGCTTTCGATTAGGTTTCCTCGAGGCAACAAGCCCCGGAACGGTCATGTTCAGACCATTCCGGGGCTCTTTTACGCTTTGGGGTTGTCCAGCGCTGC
>DXDP01000426.1 GCA_019115445.1 Candidatus Nocardiopsis merdipullorum | reverse complement strand
GGGCGGATCACCACGGAGATCGCCCCGCTGCGGGCCTTCTACTTCGCCGAGCACTACCACCAGCAGTACCTGGACAAGAACCCGGGCGGTTACTGCGGGACCGGTGGCACCGGCGCCAGTTGCCCGATCGGTGTGGCCACTTCCGGCGGCGCGGCCGGATAGTACGGCGGGTCGGTACGGTGAGTCCCCGCCCAGAGTCATTTCGTACGCCGATCGCCGCTCTCACCGCGGATCTCGGTGCCCTGTCGGCTCCCAGGGGGAGCTGACAGGGAGGAGTGCTGTACCAGCGGCGATGTACCGGTTCAGTGGGTGAAGGCGGCACGGGCACCGCCTGTTCACTGTCCACCGCTCAGGGCTGTGCGGCCGAAAACCAGGGTTGAGCCCAAAAGTAACGAACTGGTATCAAGAAGGGGTGAGTCATCGAACCCCTTCGGGCGGCCCAACAACAGCGGCGACAGCGACGCGCGCCCCGGACCACGACGTTGTACCGGCGACCAACTGGATCGACCTGGCACGGGTCTGTGCAATGGGGGCCGTCGTCCTCGTGCACTCCTACAGCCCACTGGTGAGCACCCTCCACACCGACCTCGGCAGCCAGGCGTGGTGGGGAGCGCACCTCGTCGACTCCGCGCTGCGGTGGTGTGTACCGGTTTTCGTGATGATCAGCGGAGGACTGCTGCTGCGCCCCCGCGAGAACGAGGACGCGGCAACCTTCTACCGCAAACGGTGGGCCAGGATCGGGGTACCCCTGATCGTGTGGACCATCGCCTATCTGATCTGGGAACGATGGCGGGACGGACTCACCGTTTCCGACGCGGTGGTGGCGGCCTTCTCGGGGACGCCTTCCATCCACCTGTACTTCCTCTACGTCATCGCGGGCCTCTACCTGCTCACGCCTTTTCTCCGCACCGTGGTCACCCACACCTCACGGCCTGGACTGTGGTGGTTCACCGGGGCGGCACTGGGGCTGGGCACGGTCGACCAACTGCTGGCAGTGGTCGACGGGGTCGGTGGTACGACCGCGGTCACCCAATTCCTGCCTTTCCTCGGCTACTACCTGCTCGGATGGCTGTTGATGACCAGCGACCCCGGGCCCCGCGCACTGAAGTACGGCGCTGCCACGTTCACCCTGGGCACCGTCGCCACCATCCTGGGCGGCTGGGTGGCCGTGGCCACGACCGGGGAATGGGGTCCCGGCGCCGAGTACGTCTACGACTTCCTGTCCCCGATGGTGGTGCTCTCGTCCGTGGGTGCCTTCCTGCTGCTACGCACCGTGGCTCTACGCCTGGCGGCCGTGGGTGGCCCCGTGGTACGAGGTGCAGGTCGCGTCGTGGGGGTACTCTCCGGGCTCAGCTTCGGTGTGTACCTCGTGCACGTCATGGTGCTCAACACGTTGCGTGACATCGGTGGTACCCCCGACGGCGGGGCGGTGTTCTTCGCCGCGGGTGGGTACGCGGCCGTGACCGCCTTCATCAGCCTGCTCCTGGTCGCCGTGGCCCGGCGGATCCCCTTCCTGCGGGCCACCGTCTGAACCGGACACACACGCTGTCGCCCCCTGCACGCTCCGGCCGGAAAGCACAGAGGCAGGGGGGCGACGGACAACATCACGCAGCGCGCAGGTCCTTCGGCAACGCCGCCCAGTCCAGCGAGATGTGTGCGGTGACGAGCTGGTCGATGCTCACGAGCAGCCCCATACGCTCGCTGCGGGTGGTCGGGTCCTCGGCGTTGACGAGGACCTCGTCGAAGAATGTGCTCACGGCCTCGACCAGTGGCTGGACCGCGTTGCTCAGGGCGGCGAGTGTCCGGTCCTGCCCGGAAAGGTCCGTGTCGCGGATCGTGTCCGCCAGCAGGGTGTCGGCGGGCTCGGGTGTGCTCACCCGCGTGACGGCCGCAGTGCCCTGGGGGACGATGTTGCGGACGCGCTGCATGGTGGAGGCCAGGCCGAGGAAGTCGGCGTCCCCCGAGAGCTTGTCCAGTTCCTCGACCCGCTCCCGCGCGACCGAGGGGTGAGCCGCCAGGGGCAGAACGGCGCGGACCAGCTCGACCGGGTGACCGCTGTCGGTCAGGGAGCGTTCCAGCCGCTGCACGAGGAAGTCCAGGGCCGTGCCGTACGTCTTGGAGTCGGCCTCGATGGGTTGCAGGGCGAAGGCGGCCCTCAACGCCTCACCCAGGTCCACCCCTTGCAGGTCCGTGTGGCTGCCCAACACCGAAACGGCCCCGATCGCGGCCCGCCGCATCCCGTAGGGGTCGGAGCTACCGGTCGGCGCGGCGTCGGCCGCGAACAGTCCGGCGAGCAGGTCCAAACGGTCGGCCAGAGACAGGAGCGCACCCGGGGCGCTCTGCGGCAGCTCATCGGCAAAGCCCCGGGGCAGCTCCATCTCGAACAGTGCTTGGGCGACCTCCGCGTCCTCGCCCGCGGCGGCGGCGTAGATACGCGCCATGGTCCCCGCCAGGCTGGTCATCTCGGTCACCATCTGCGAACCCAGGTCGAACTTGGCCAGACCGGCGGCGCGACGGAGCGTCCGACGCTGCTCGTCCGTGATCCCGGCAAGATCCCCCAGACGTTCGGCGAGTGCCTCGATCCTGCGGGCACGATCGAGCATGGAACCGAGCCGTTCGGCGAAGTTCAGGTGCTCGAGCTCGGCGTGCAGCTGCTCCAGGGGGGTTTCCAGGTCGGCGCGGTAGAAGAACGCGGCATCCTCGTAACGCGCCCGCAGCACGTCCTGGTTGCCCGAACGCACCAGGTCCACGTCCACCGGCCCGTTGGCCGCGGTGAGGAAGTGCGGCAGCAGTACCCCCTCACCGTCGCGGACGGGGAAGTAACGCTGATGCTTGCGCATGACCGTGGTCAGGATCTCCTCGGGCAACTCGAGGTAGTTCGGGTCGAAGTCACCACGGACGACGGTCGGCTGCTCGACCAGGTTGGTCACCTCCTCCACCAGTGCGGCCTCGGCGGTGAGGTCGACCTGCCCGCCCACGGCGGCGGCCTGTTCCTGGGCCTGTGCACAGATGGTGGTGCGACGCGTGGTGATGTCGGCGAGGACACCGTGTTCGACCAGCAGGTCCAGGTAGCCGTCCGCGTGGGGGATCTCCAGGACCGAGGGTCGGGAGGCCCGGTGCAGCTGGGTACTGCGTCCTGCGTTCAGGTTGGCGACCGTCACCGGCAGCACGGCGGAGTCGAGCAGGGCGACCAGCCAACGGATCGGTCGGGCAAAGCTCAACCCCTCGGCGTTCCAGGACATGTTCTTGGCCGAGCGCAGGTTCGACACGGTGGACGCCAGGAGAGGAACCAGGACCTCGGTCACGCTCCGGCCCACCTCGGTACGTTGGGCCGCCACGTGCTCGTTGCCCTTTTCGGTGATCCGATCCAGCGCGGCGATGTCGACACCCTGTTTACGGGCGAACCCTTCCACGGCGCGGGTGGGGTTTCCCTCTGCGTCGAAAGCGGCCGAGACCTTGGGTCCCTTGACGGTGACGGTGCGGTCCGGTTCGCGGTCGGCGATGTCGGCGACGTCGACGACGATGCGACGCGGGGCGGCCGACACGGTGATGCTGCCGTGCTCCAGGTGGCTCGCGGCAAGGCCCTCGCCGATCATCCTCTCGACGTCGGCTGCGGCCGTGGTGACCTCGGAGGGGGGCATCTCCTCCACACCGATCTCGAACAGCAGACGGCGCGGTCGCCCAACCGTTTCCGGCGGCGCGGGTTCAGTGTTCTGCGTGTCGGCGGCCCTCTTCTCCCCGGTGATCCTCGCGAAGGAATTCATCAGCGGGTGGTCCTGCTCGGCACGCTTGTCCATCCACGACGTCGCGATCCGGCGTGCCAGACCGCGCATGGCCTTGAACGTGTCGGCCCGCTCGGTGGTGGAGACCGCCCCCCGCGCATCGAGGATGTTGAACAGGTGGGAGCACTTGAGCAGTTGGGCGTGGGCGGGCACGGGCAGGCCCAGTTCGACCAGCCGCTCGGCCTCCTTGTCGTGGATCTGCAACAGCTGCCTGGTGGACTCGACGTCGGCATCGTCCAGGTAGTAACGCGACCACTCGTACTCACCCTGGCCGAGGATCTCCCCGTAACTGACACCGGGGGCGAACTCCATGTCCTTGAAGTGGGTGACCCCTTGGAGCGCCATGAGGATGCGCTCCATGCCGTAGGTGAGCTCCACGCTGATCGGGTCCAGGTTGTGGCCCCCGGCCTGCTGGAAGTAGGTGAACTGGGTGATCTCCAGTCCGTCGAGCCAGACCTCCCAGCCCAACCCCCAGGCACCCAGTGCGGGGCTGGCCCAGTTGTCCTCGACGAAGCGGATGTCGTGTCGGCGTGTGTCGATACCCAGCCTTTCCAGGCTGCCCAGGTAGAGCTCCTGGGCGTTGCCCGGTTCGGGTTTGAGGATGACCTGGAACTGGGTGTGGCACTGGAGCCGGTTGGGGTTGAGTCCGTAGCGGGCGTCGTCGGGCCGTACGGAAGGTTCGACGTAGGCCACACGCCACGGCTCCGGGCCCAGTACACGCAGGAACGTCGATCCGTTGAGGGTGCCCGCCCCGACCTCGACGTTGGACGGCTGGGTGATCACACATCCGTGTTCGGCCCAGTAGTCGGTCAGCGCAAGTAGTGCGCTCTGCACAGTCAACGTCGTCATCGAGCACCCAAGGAAGGAAACGGAGCGGAAGGAGGTCCGGGCACGGCACACCGTGCCCCTGTTCAGTCTAAAGGTGCTCGACCCCTCGATGTTCGGGGTTTCCGTCCTCGAGGTCGTGTGACATGGGAGGCTCTCTTCGGTCAGCCGCCGAGTTTCTCCTTCAGTGGCCGGTCGGGTGCTTGCTCGTGCCGGACACTCATGACAGCCAGTATCTCGGGAGACGGCTTCAATACTGTGGGGTTCTTCGAAAAGGAACCCACCATGCAGGACCACGCAGGCCGATGTGGCCGGCCCGAAACGGGGACCAAGAGCTGGAAGGACATCCGATGTACCGGTTGAGGGAGTGGGAACCGGGGGACGCCGACCGTGTGCTGTCGGCCTTCACCGACCCGGAACTCGTGCTCCAAGAGGCGAAGGTCCCCACCGGCCCCGAGGAGGCCCTGGGGTGGATCGTGCGCCGTGCGGAACTCGCCGTCGAGGAAGAGGTGTACGGTTTTGCGATCGCGAAGGGGGACGGCCCTGCCCTGGGGCACGCCCAGGTCGCCGTGACCAGTCGCCGGCACGCGTGGGGATGGGTGTCCTACTGGACCCACGCCGAGGCTCGGGGCAAAGGTGTGGCCTCGGCCGGGGCCCGCCTGGTGGCGGAGTTCGCTTTTGCCGAGCTGGGTCTGTTCCGGCTGGAACTGGGGCACCGACTGAACAACCCGGCCTCCTGCCTCGTGGCACGCCGTGCCGGTTTTCGCCCCGAGGGCATCGAGCGGGCCAAGCTGCGTTACGGCGACGAGCGTTTCGACACCGCCACGCACGCCAGGTTGGCCACAGACCCGCTCGAGGGGGTGGAGTTGCGCCCCTGTTGACCCACGGGCCCGAAAAAAGGGGGCCCGCACGGGGTGTGCTCGCCACCCCACGGGCCCCAAAAATACGAGGAACGTGTGCTGTTCGGGTTCACCAGCCCTGCTGGCCGTATCCCGGGTACTGCTGGCCGTAACCGTGCTGTTGGCCGTAACCGGGGTAGTGCTGCTGGTCGTAGCCGGGGTACGGCTGCTGATAACCCTGGTGGTAGCCCTGATGCTGGTAACCGGCGTAGGGGTCCTGCGGTTGGGGTCCGGTGGGCTGCTGGGAGTAGGCCTGCTGCTGCCCCGACCGGTCCTGTGCGGATCGCTGTTCGGCGGCCTTGGCGTCTTCCTCTTCCTTGTGCCTGTTCGCGTCGGGCCGGAAGATGAACAAACGCGCGGCCGTGCCCTCACTCGACTCGCTCGGGGTGATCAGGTCCAGGTGCCATCCTGCTTCCTCGATGCCTTCGAGGATGCGTGTCAACCCCGGGCGCAGTTTGCCGTTGGGTTCGTCGTAGGCGTTGACCTCGAGCTGGATGATGAACATCCGGCGCTTTTGCTGCGCGGCGACCTTGGCGTGCTCGACGACCGTGCTGTCCCGCACGACTTGCGTGACGCTCATGAATAACCGTACCCATCTGCTCGTATGAGAGCGTTCAGTGCTCGTCCGGCTGTCGACCCGGCCAACCGCGTCCTCCATGTCGGAGACTCCGCCGGGTTCCCATGATGCCTTCTCAAGGCCCAGCCGGCCACAGAAGGCCTGAACCGGCCATGCCGGCCGGAACACCGGCGGAGTCCCACCCTTCAGGCGGACACGGTTGCGCGGACGGCGTCGACGACGGGTGTCTCCCCGTTCACCAGGTTGAGAACCTTGCCGGCCGTGTCCGGTTCGTCCAAAAGTGCGATGACGACGGAGGCGACGTCGTCGCGTGTCACGGAATCACGTTCGACGTCGGGCCCCAAGGACACCTGCCCCGTGCCGGGGTCGTCGGTCAACCGCCCCGGGCGCAGAATCGTCCAGTCCAGTTCCAAGTGGCGTTCCCGCAGGTCGGCGTCGGCGGCACGCTTGGCCTCCACGTAGGCGGCCCAGACCTCTCCGCTGTCCTCCGGGACGGGTTCGTCGACCCCGATCGCCGAGATCTGCACGAAGCGGCGCGTCCCCGACAGGGATGCCGCATCGGCGCACAGCACCGATGCCTTACGGTCCACGGTGTCCTTGCGGGCAGCCCCGCTGCCCGGTCCCGCGCCCGCGGCGAACACCACGGCGTCGGCGTTCATCATTTTCTCGGTCAGTTCGGTGACTGTGGCTTTCTCCAGATCGATGACCACGGGTTCGGCACCCACGGCCTCGACGTCCTGAGTGTGTTCGGGGTTACGGACGAGGGCGACGGGTCGGTCGCCACGTTCGGCCAGCTTCGCGGCCAGACGCAGTGCGATCTTCCCGTGTCCCCCGGCGATGACGATACGCATGGTGGCAGCGTATTGCGTTGTGTCCCCGCAGTGTCGGAACGGGCCCGGGAGGGAGAGTCCGGTGCTCTTCACCTTCCGGGCCTCGTCCGCTTCGGTCGACCTCAGTCGACGGTCCAGGTGTCCCCGCCGGCCAGCAGATTGGCGAGTTCACCTTCCCCACGCTCGGTGCGCGCATCGGTGATCTGCTCGTTCAGCAGGTCGTCATAGGTGGGGCGGCGCACATCACGGAACACACCGACCGGCACGTGCTCGAACGCCGGTTGGTCCAGGCGGGACAGCGCGAACGCGTACCCGGGGTCCTCTCGGTGGGCGTCGTGCCGGATCACCTTGTCCCGGTTGGTTTCGGTGACCTCGGCCACTTCCAGCCCACCGAACTCCCCGGAGAAGACACCGCTGTTCTCACCCAGCGTCAGGGGCTCGCCGTGCTCCATGCGCAGCAGCCGGGTGTCGCGGGCCGCCCGGTCCTTCAGGGGCTCGAACGCGTCGTCGTTGAAGATCGGGCAGTTCTGATAGATCTCCACGAACGAGGCACCCGGGTGGTCGGCGGCAGCACGCAGTACCGACGTCAGATGCTTGCGGTCGGAGTCGATCGTGCGCGCCACGAACCCTGCCTCCGAACCCAGTGCCAGTGACACCGGGTTGAACGGCTGGTCCAGGGAACCCACCGGTGAGGACTTGGTGATCTTGCCGGCCTCGGAGGTGGGGGAGTACTGCCCCTTGGTCAGCCCGTAGATCCTGTTGTTGAACAACAGGATGTTGATGTTGACGTTGCGGCGCAGCGCGTGGATCAGGTGGTTGCCGCCGATGGAGAGCCCGTCACCGTCGCCGGTGATCACCCACACCGAAAGGTCCGGTCGGCTCGAGGCCAACCCTGTGGCGATCGCCGGGGCACGCCCGTGGATCGAGTGCATCCCGTAGGTGCTCAAGTAGTAGGGGAACCGTGAGGAGCAACCGATCCCGGAGACCATCACGATGTTTTCGCGGGGTACCCCCAACTGGGGCAGGAAGGACTGGAACGCCGCCAGGATGGCGTAGTCACCACACCCGGGGCACCACCGGACGTCCTGGTCGGACTTGAAGTCCTTCGTCTTGTACTGAGTGTCGGTCTTGGGAACCAGGCGTAGCCCGGCCAGGGTCCCGTCCGGGTTCCCGTTGAGGTTGTCACTAGCCACGGTCGATGACCTCCTGCAGCACGTCCGCCAGCTCCTCGGCCTTGAAGGGCAGACCACGGACCTTGTTGTAACCGATGACGTCGACCAGGAACCGGCCACGCAGAAGCAGCGCGAGCTGGCCCAGGTTGATTTCCGGGACCACCACCCGGTCGTAGCGCCCGAGCACTTCGCCCAGGTTCTGCGGGAACGGGTTGAGGTGACGCAGGTGTGCCTGGGCGATCCGGGAACCACCGCGCCGTACCCGGCGTACCCCGGCGGTGATGGACCCGTACGTGCCGCCCCAGCCCAGGACGAGGACCTTGGCGTCGCCGGTCGGGTCGTCGACCTCCAGAGGAGGGATGTCCTGGGCGATGGTGTCGATCTTGGCCTGCCGTGTGCGCACCATCAGGTCGTGGTTGGTGGGCGTGTAGGAGATGTCACCGGTCTCGGCGTGTTTTTCGATGCCTCCGATGCGGTGTTCGAGCCCGGCGGTGCCCGGGATCGCCCACGGGCGGGCCAAGGTCTGCTCGTCACGCTTGTAGGGCAGGAAACGGCCGTCGTCCCCGTTGGGTTCGGAAGCGAAGCCCGGAACGATCTCCGGTAGTTCGGAGACCTTCGGAAGCTTCCAGGGTTCGGAACCGTTGGCCAGGTATCCGTCCGACAGGAGCACCACGGGGGTGCGGTAGGTCACCGCCAGCCGGGTCGCCTCCAGTGCCGCGTCGAAGCAGTCGGCGGGGGAGCTGGGGGCCAGGACCGCCACCGGTGACTCACCGTTGCGACCGTACATGGCCATGAGCAGGTCGGTCTGCTCGGTCTTGGTGGGCATGCCCGTGCTGGGACCGGCCCGCTGTACGTCGATGATGATCAACGGGAGTTCGGTCATCACCGCCAGCCCGACGGTTTCCTGTTTGAGCACCATGCCCGGACCGGACGTGGTGGTGATGCCCAAGGACCCTCCGAAGGAGGCCCCCAGTGCGGCACCCACCCCGGCGATCTCGTCCTCGGCCTGGAACGTGCGCACGCCGAAGCGTTTGTGTTTGGACAGCTCGTGGAGGATGTCCGAGGCGGGTGTGATCGGGTACGAGCCGAGGAACAGCGAAAGCCCGGACCGCTCCGAACCGGCGATGAGCCCGTAGGCGGTCGCCATGTTGCCGGTGATGTTGCGGTAGGTCCCCGAGGGCAGCCGGGCCGGTTTGATCTCGTAGGAGACGGCGAAGTCCTCGGTGGTCTCACCGAAGTTCCAACCCGACTGGAACGCGGTGAGGTTCGCGGCGAGAATGTCCGGCTTGCCGGCGAACTTCGACTTCAGGAACGAGGTCGTACCTTCCGTCGGGCGGTTGTACATCCACGACAACAGCCCCAGGGCGAACATGTTCTTGGCCCGTTGGGCGTCCTTCTTGGAGATGTCGCAGTCTGCCAGGGCCTCCACGGTCAGGGAGGTCAGCGGTACCGCGCTCACCTTGTAGGCGTCCAGGCTGCCGTCGGTGGTGGGGTCGACGGTGTAGTCGACCTTGCGCAGGTTGCGTTTGGTGAACTCGTCGGTGTTGACGATCACCGTTGCACCCCGTGGCACGTCGGCGATGTTGGCCTTGAGTGCGGCGGGGTTCATCGCGACCAGTACGTCCGGGGCATCACCCGGTGTCACGATGTCGTGGTCGGCGAAATGCAGCTGGAAGCTGGAAACACCGGGGAGGGTCCCGGCAGGGGCCCGGATCTCCGCGGGAAAGTTCGGCAGGGTCGACAGATCGTTTCCGAACGACGCCGTCTCTTGGGTGAATCGATCACCGGTCAGCTGCATGCCGTCGCCGGAATCACCCGCGAAACGGATGATGACGCGGTCCAGCTGTTCGATTTGTTTCGCCACTGAGCTCGACGACCTCCTTGGTGAGCCGCCGGTCGTGATGGGCGGCGGCGCTTGGGTCTTTCGGTCCCCGCTCGACCGCACCGTCGTGGGTCGAAGTCGTGATCGGGGACGCACAGGACAGCAGTCACGGGCCCCCTGCGCTCACTGAGTGCGCCAACCCAGCGTTGCGCGGCGCGGCGTTTCGCCGCTTCGGCCGGGTCGTGAAGGGCCCTGCCTTCAACGACACAGCCATGCCCACACCGGGGCGGATGTTCGCGCCGAACGCCTGGTGTGAACAGTAATGAGGGCCACACCCGCACTATAGGACGTCGACCGCCCGGTAATCGCCGTCGGGTGGGCATTGTCACAGCGGAATGGGGGCGGTCGACCGGTTCCGGCCGAAGAGGTGGCCGGCGGCGAACCGATCCGGGAACGCAGGACGCCGACCCGCACGTTTGTCACCATGTACGCGCACACGACGGTCGTCGGCAGAGCGGGGAGGTGGCGGCGTGCATGTCAACGTGGTCCGCGCGGTCGGGTTGTTCGCCGGTACCGCGGTGTTCGTCGTGGCCGTGGGATGGCTGTGGAACGCCGAGGCGGGGGCCCAGTTCGCGATGGCCCTGGTCGTGTGTGTCGGGGTCCTGATCTATTTCTTCGGGGAGTCCCTGGCGTTGCGGGGGATGCGGGCCCGTCCCATCAGTGAGATCGAGCAGCCCGAGCTGTACCGGATCGTGCGGGAGCTGGCGACGGAGGCCCGGCAACCCATGCCACGGCTGTATCTGTCGCCGATCCGCTCGCCCAACGCATTCGTGACCGGAATCACACCCCGGCGTGCGTCCTTGTGCTGCACGACAGGGTTGTTGCGCACCCTCGACGAACGTGAGTTACGGGGTGTCGTCGCGCACGAAATCGCACACATCCGCTTTCACGACACATTGCTCGGCTCGGTGACGGCGCCCCTGACCGCACTGATCACCGCGCTGACCGCGGTGGCCTTCCTGGTGCCCCTGGGGGACTCCGAGGAGACGGACATGCCCAACCTCTTGGGTGGTCTCTTCCTGGCGTTGCTGGCACCCCTGGCGGCGGTGATCGTCCACTTCGGGGTGGGGCGCGCACGCGAGTTCCGGGCCGATGCAAAGGCAGCGGAACTCACCGGGGACCCGGCCGGTCTGGCCAGGGCTCTGCGCAAGCTGGAGGCGGGCGCCCGTGCCTTCCCGCTGCCGCAGGAACGCATTTTGTTGGCCGTGTCACACCTGATGACGGCTCACCCGTTCCCGCGCGGGGTGGGGAGGTTGTTCTCCGCACATCCGCCCGCGGAGGAGCGGATCGAGCGTCTGGGGGAGCTGCGCCGCAAATGGGATCTGGGATGAGGGGAACCCGTACGAGTACGGGTTCCCCTCACACGCTGCCGTTCATCGATAGTTGACGAACTGCAACGCCAGGTCGAAATCCTTCTCCCTGACGAGGGTCTGAACGGCCTGCAGGTTGTCCTTCTTCTTGGAGCTCACTCGTAGCTCGTCGCCCTGGATCTGGGCCTTGACGCCCTTGGGCCCCTCGTCGCGGATCAACTTGGAGATCTTCTTGGCATCCTCGGTGGAGATGCCCTCCTTCAGGCTGATGAGGAGGCGGTACTCCTTGCCGGACGGCTTGGGCTCATCCGGAACGTCCAGGATCTTCAGAGACAGCTTCCGCCTGATCAGCCTCTCCTTGAAGACGTCCAGGGCCGCGTTCGTGCGCTCCTCGGAGCTGCTCGTGATCTCGACCCCGTTCTCGCCCTGCCAAGCGATGGTGGTCCCGGTGCCCTTGAAGTCGAACCGCTGGGCCACTTCCTTGGCGGCCTGGTTCAGGGCGTTGTCGACCTCCTGTCGGTCGAGCTTGGACACGATGTCGAAACTGGATTCGGCGGCCAACGTGTACTCACACCCCGCTTGTTCTCTCATGGATCGCGGGCACCTGCGGGTACCCGCGCGGTCGGTTCGGTTCGGCCTGGGGGCCGGACACGGCCTCCGAGCTTAGCCGTGGCCTGGGTGGAGGCAGGTGTTGTGACCCTCCTGAGAGCCTCGCCCACGAAACCGATTTCGCCTTGAGGCCGATCATCCGCTACTCTCGTTCATGCGTCACGACATCACGTCGCCGCAGCCCAGGCAGGTTGCCCGAGCGGCCAAAGGGAGCGGACTGTAAATCCGCCGGCTCAGCCTTCGAAGGTTCGAATCCTTCACCTGCCACACCGAGAGAGGACCCCGGTGACCGGCACGAACGCCGGTCCCCGGGGTTTTTTGTGTTCCGGGGGAGGAACCCGAGCCTCGGGTGGGGTTCTTCGGGATTCGGCTGTCCGTGAGCTCTCTGCTTTCAGGACACGGTCGGGTAACGAAGATTTTGTGTCTTGCGGAGGTTGGGGTGGGAAGCGCACGGGGGGTGGGCGGTGAATTCACCATGTGTGTCCCTGATTGAGCGTGGGGAAATGGTCATACCTGTGTGAGTGGCGGGTGTTGTGTCCGCTTGGTCGCATGAGTTCGGACTCGACGTTTATTCCCTTTTTGAGTAGGTCACGTAGAAAGATGTCCAATGATGTTGTTCGCGGTCAGTGTTAAAAGAATGATCGCGACAGTATGGACAAATCTCCTCTCGAGTTTCGGCGTTGACAAAATTCTTGAGGCAAGGTGAGATTGCCACCGTCCACCGCGACACAGGCGCAAGAAGTGCCTGCGTCTTTTCTGTCAATGCCTCGTAATTGTTTCTCGGGGGAAGCATGATCAAGAAGATGACCGCTGCTGGCCTGGTCGCTGGTGCCGCCATGGGTGCGCTCCTCATGGGAGCACCTGCTCACGCCGGCGACAAGTCGTTCGAGCAGGAGTCCGCGGCCGCCTCGATCCAGGAGTGCGAGGCCTCCCTGGCCTCCGGCGTTCTGGCGGTCAACATCCCGATCCTGTCGCCGCAGTCCAACGGTAACTGCGAGAGCGGTGCCGTCGGCGGTAACTACAGCGAGTAGGTCTTTGTTCTTTCGTCCGAAAAGGGCGTTGTTCCAAGCTTCTTTCGAAGGGTATTTCAATGCTGCGTAAGCTCGGTGTTGCCGGTCTCGTCGCCGGTGCTGCTTTCGGTGCTGTTCTGGCCGGTTCCCCGGCTTTTGCCCACTCCGGTGGTCACTCGTTCGAGCAGGAGTCCGTGGTCATCTCGGGCCAGGAGTGCGAGGCCTCCCTGGCCTCCGGTGTGGTCGCGCTCAACGTCCCGATCCTGTCGCCGCAGTCCAACGGCAACTGCGGGGGCGGCGCCGCCGGTGGCAACATCTCCGGCTAGCTCCGACGTTTCGGCATGGAAACGAGACTGATCTCGTGAAGTGACCGAAAAGAGTGGTATCGGAGTCCCTCCGGCGTGTGTCGGGGGGACTCCGTCATGTTCACTTGCATGATGGGAGGCCCCACAGAAGGAGAGTGACGATGAGACGCGTGTGCGGCGTGGCGGTGTTCCTGTTCCTTGCCGTGACCGCTTGTGGAGCGACGGAAGAACCCACCGAGGACGACGGTGACCAGGCCACGCCGGAGGAAGCGGTGGAGGGACCCTACGTCCTCAACCGCTACCAGGACGAGCAGGGATTTGCCGACGAACGCCCCGAGAACTACGTGGCGACGGAGTTCACGAACTTCTCCGACCTGGAATGGAAGGAGTGGTCCGAGGACGGGGCACGTGCCGAGGGTGAGATCTCCGGCACCTGGTGCATCGACATGGGCTGCGACGAGGACCCCTACGATGTCGAGATCGAACTGGGGGACCCCGTGAACATCCAGGGGGCGCTGTACTTCTCCTCCTACACCCTCACCGAGCACGACGACATGCCGGAGGAAGCACACCAGGCGATGGAGGAAGCCGATGACGGCAACCTCCAGACACCGACCCCAGAGTGAGCTTGGCCTCCGACCCGACCCCCTGGGAACGCTCGAAACTTCAAAAAGTTCGCAAAAGTCCTGTTCAGGGGGGTGAGGTCGGTCGGTTCTCCTCAGCTGTTCGGTGAGAACCGGCCATGCTCGACCCCCAGGGTCTCTACTCTGCTGAAGTGTGGACAACAACCAGTGGACGGACACCGACGCCAACGATCCGAGCGGCCCCGGGCAAGCGCCGACATCTCGGCACGGCCGGGCTGCTCTGCTGCGCCTGGCCACCTGGTTCGAGGACTCCGAACCGGAGCGGGCCGACGCCCTGGCCGACGCCGCCTACGCCCTTCGACCAGCCCTTCACCTGGAAGGTCGGGTCGACACCGGAGTGGCGGCCACGACCAGTTGGTGGCAGGCTGGGACCGATCGCAGCTCTGTCGTCGAACCCCTCGCCGGCCGACGACGCCCAGAACCCGTACATGATCACCGGGGGCAACAGGCCCGGCTGCGTGACGTAGCGGAATCCTCCGCTCACTGGCGGCGGACGGGTGCCGAACAGATTCGCGACCTGCTGTCCGAGCCGGCGGAAGAAGACCAACACCTGGAATTGTCCGGTGCCGGGATGGAGGTCCTCATGGAACTCCTCACAGCGGCGCTGGCAGTGGGAGACCCCGGGCGGCCGGCCATGTCCGCGGGCGACCTCGAGTTCTCCTTGCGTTTGCACGTGTACTCTGCACCGGGATCGACGGTCACGGTCGCCGGCGAGGGCGGAGAACTGACCCTGGAGGGGCTACGGCTACGCGTGACCCCCTACGAACAGCATCATCTCGACCTGGCGGACGACGTGCAGCAGGGGACCCAAGAAACCGAAGCGCACGAAGAGCAAGCTCCTTCCACTGGAGCTGTCGACGACCTTTCCGACACAGATACTCTCCCCGCACCGGCCCCGGACACCACAACCACAGGATCGATCGAGAACAAGGCACACCGGCCCTGGAACCAGCAACGGGGGTGATGGAGACGAACACCTATTCCGAGGACGCCGCCCTCATCGGCGAACGACAGGCAGCGGCACGTGCCCTGTTGGCGCATCCTCTGATCAGCGCACGGACCAGACCCACCGACTTCGCGCTCGTACGATCGCACACCGAGTGGCTGGTCCAGCGCTTCCAACGGATACTCGGCCACCGGCTGTTCGTGGCCGACGACCACGCACGCCTCGTCCGCCGGGGTGGTGTTCGCAGACCGACCGTGGCCGGCCTGTGGCATGCCGATGGCACGCGCTTCACCCCGCGCACCCATACCTACCTCGCCCTGGCCCTTGCGGTGCTGGTGGAGGAAACGGAACCCACGACCATTCTGACTCTGGCCGGTCAGGTGCGCGCCGCAGCGGTCGAGGCGTGCGTCGACGCCGACCCT
The DNA here is from genome assembly GCA_019115445.1 of Candidatus Nocardiopsis merdipullorum. GTDB lineage: Bacteria > Actinomycetota > Actinomycetes > Streptosporangiales > Streptosporangiaceae > Nocardiopsis > Nocardiopsis merdipullorum. The sequence continues at coordinate 11,649 of DXDP01000426.1, read as the reverse complement.
GCCCGTGGTCTGGGAGAGCGCCGTGCCTTTTGCATGGCGTTGCAGTACCTGGCCGACCTCGGGGTGCTCGGCGAGACCTCCGGCACCATCGGCGACCACGCCGAGGACGCGGATGCCGATCCCGCGCTGGTCCCGTACCCCCAGATCGCCCGAGCGGTCGCTGTGCACCTGCCCGGTGCGTCCGACACCCCGGAGGAATTCCTGGCCGCCGCACAGGAGAGCGACCCCGAGGGTGACCAGGCCGGGGAAACGGCGTTGCGCCGTCTTCTGGCCGAGAACGCCGTCGTGTACAGGGAAGATCTCCCGGACCGCCAACGTGACCGGTTGGCGGCTCACCAGTGGCGGGCGGCGGCGGCACTCGAGAACCTCCTCGGGTGCGAGACCGAGATCCGGGCCGAGGGTGTGGCACTTGTCATGACCAGTGATGCCACCGAGCACACGACGTTTCCCTGCGACGGCCCGGTCGGCCAGGTGGCGTCGGAACTGCTGCGTCACCTTGCGGGACGGTTCGACCCGGGCCTGCCGACGACCAGGGTCTCGATCCCGGAAGAGGAACTCGACGCGGCACTGGACCTCCTCGGTGGCACCGACGCGACCGTTCGGGCCGAGTGGGCGCGTACGGCGGGCCCGGAGGTACCCGAACCGGACCGGCTCCGAGAGCAGGTCGTGGATCTGTTGACGGCACTCGGGCTGTTGCGTGAGGGACCGGACGGGTGGGAGCTCGCCGCGGCGGCCGCTCGTTACGGAAGCCAATCGGACGATCGCCTTCCTCCGATCCTGGACAATGGCGATGACGGCCGGACACACACCGCCGAGCCGAACGGTTCTGATTCCGAGCACGAATCGGCTTCCACCGACCCCCGCAAAGATCTGGATCGAGTGACGTCCGTACTGCAAGCGGTGGCGAACGAGAAGGTGAGCGCGACCAGTGGTGACCCAGGAGACCAGCGAAGCCCTCGAGACGGCTCCGACTGACCCCGTCCGGGGGACCCCTCGCTACCGACTCGAACGCGCGGGCATCCGCAATGTCTGGCAATACGACGACCAGGTCTTCGACTTCGCCGAGGGGCGGCTTCTGCTGCGTGGCCGCAACGGCGCGGGCAAGTCCAAGGCGTTGGAGATACTGTTGCCGTTCCTTCTGGACGGTGACGCCCGCCGCCTGGACACCACCGGGACGAGCCGCACCAGCCTGCGTTGGCTCATGGCCGACGACACACGGTCGCGCCCGGCTGCCGACGCCGAAAGAAGCGGCCCGGACCTGCTCGGGGAGATGCAGGAGGAACAACAGGAGGCGGACGAGGACGAGGAGACCGGGCCGCTGTCCCGCCTCGGCTATCTGTGGGTGGAGTTCACCACAGAGCGCGGGGAGCGTGGCCTGGATGCCGCGGTACGTCCCACCACCGCCTCGGCGCTGTTGGCGGCCGGTGCCGCGGAGGAGCAGGAGGCCGAGGACGAGGATGCCCCGCCGTCCCACCTGACGTTGGGTGCGGCCGTCCTGGCCGTGGGCGAGGCCGACCCACGCTGTGTGTTCTTCGTCACGGAGCGTCGGGTCGGTCATGACCTCGACCTCGTCGTCGGCGACCGACCCAAACCCGTGGACCGGTTGCGTTCGGAGCTTGGTGCCGACAACTGCTACACCAGCGCCATCCAATACCGGGCCCGAGTGATGCGGGACCTGTTCGGCATCGACGACTCGAACCGCTACCGCAACCTGATCCACCTGCTCTACCGACTCCGTCGCCCAACCATCGGGGACCGGCTCGAGGCGGGCGAACTGGTCAGCGTCCTGGCCGAGGCACTGCCTCCCATGGACGAGACGGTCCTGGACGAGGTCGCCCGCAACATCGCAGACCTGGAGCAGGCACGTGACGACAAGGACGCGTTGACGCGTGTCCGCGCCGGTGTGGAGGACTTCCTCACCGATTACCGCGACTACGTGCGTACCGCGCTGGGAGCACGAGCCGCCGAGGTCCGCGCGCAGGTCGACTCCTGTACCCGGCGCACGACCGAGACCGGTCGCCTGCGCGCCGAACTGGATCGGCTCATCACCGCCGAGAGTCGGATCTCCGAGGAACGCGACCAGGTCCGACGCACCCGTGACACTGCCGGCGCCGACGAAAGCACGCTCTCCCGGGCACAGGGCGCGACCGCCTCGGCCACCAACGCAGAACGCCGTGCCAACGATGCCGCCGTGGGTGCCTACATCCGGGCCGCCGAGGCGGCTTGGGCCGCGGCCGAACACGCCGAGACCACCGAACGGCACACCGTGGCACGGTTGACGGAGGACACGGGGGCGATCGGACGCTCCCTGGAGTCGCTCCGCACGGCCCACATCGAAGCGGGACGTGCGGTGGCAGCCGCCGGGATCGACCCCGAACGCCTCGGACGGATCCCGGAACCGACCCGTGTGGTCCTGGCGCCCCGAGAGAGCACCACACGTGTGGACCTGCAAGGACTGGAACAGGCCGTCGAACGTGAACCGGTCGAGGGCGTGGACACCGCCGCTCTGCGTGAGCACCTCGGGGCCCTCCACGACCAGCTCACGACCGTCGCGGAGATCGCCTCCCAACGCGCCGACCGGATCACCCACATGACCTCGCTCACCACTGCCGAGAGCGAGGCCGATCGACGCTCGGTCGCCCTGAACAGCGAGGCCGAGAGCGCAGCGGCGGTTGTGGAACGTGCCCACGCACGTGAGCAGGAGGCCATCACCGAGCTTCGTTCGCAAAGCGCCGCCTACGCGGAGGGGGTGCGTGGCTGGACGGCTCGTCTGCGTGACTCCAACCATGCCCATGCCCTCGGGGAAGCCATCCACGAGCTCGAGAACAGTGTCGAACTGCCCATCTCCGACACGCTGCGCGTGCTCGACCCCGAGGTGCCCGAGACCGTCGCCCGTCTCGCCCACGCAGCCGTCGATCCCCTTCTGGAGGATCTGCGTGCCCGCCGTGATGTGGCGGTCGGTGAGGAGGGCAGGCTCTCCGACGAACTCGCCGACCTCACAGAGCGCCGTGCCACCAGCGCGGAGCACGCACCGGAACGGCCCGGGTGGTCCACCCACCCACGAGCCGAGAGTGACGGTGTCCCCTTCCACAGGGCCGTCGACTTCGTCGCCGGGCTCAGCACACGCGAACAGGCCGGGTTGGAGGCCGCACTGGAGGCCAGTGGCATCCTCGCCGGATGGATCCAGGCCGACGGCAGCCTTTACGACCCCTCCACACGCGACCTCGTGCTCGTGCCGGCACGAGCGGCCAAGGGCCGCACCCTGTTGGATGTCCTCGTCCCGGTCCCGGTACCGGGACAGAGCGTGCACACCGACACCGTGCGTTCCCTGCTCGCATCGATCGTCCTGCAGACGGAGGGCGGTGGAGGGCTGGAGGAGAGCGAGGCCAAACACCGACGTGACGACGCCGTGGCCACCGTCAGCTCGGTCTCCCTCGAAGGCAACTGGCGCCTGGGTGTGCTCGGTGGTGCCCACCACAAGAACGAACCCGAATTCATCGGAGAGGCCGCCCGCAAACACGCGCGCGACCGTGTCGCGGCCAACATCGACCGGCGCATGGCCATCGCCGAGGCCCTGTTGTCGGAGGCCGGTGAACGACGCTGGGGCGTGGAGAACTCCTACTCCGATCTTCTGCAGGTCTCACGCTCCTTGCCCGACTCCGCCCCGTTGGTACGCGCCTGGGCCGCACTCGACCTGGCACGTGCCGACGTGGCGGCCGCCCGACGGGCCCACGACATCGCCCGACGGGCGGAGGAGGAGTCCCGGACAGAACTGCTGGGTCTGCGGGCCTCCTTGAAAGAAGCAGCGGAGGAACATCGTTTCCCCGTGGCCCGCGCCGGACTCGACGGTGCCTTGCGCGCACTCGACCACCTGAGGGTGCTGCTCATCTCGGCGCTGCGCGAGCTGGACGCGTTGGCCCGAGAACTCGTCGTACACGACCGGCACACGGTGGATTGGCGCAAGGCCCGCTCCGTCCGGGTCATGGCCGAGGACGCTCGTGCCGGCGCCATCGACGACATGATCACCGTCCGTCGCCAGATCGAACTCGGTGATCGGGCCAGGGGTGTTACCTCCGACGAACAACTCGACGCAGCACGAACACAGGTTCGTGAGCGGGCCGAGGAGGCGGTCCGTCGCCTGCCCGAACTGGAACGCTCCGCCCAACTCGCCAGGGACGAGCGTGTGGGGGCCGAGGCCCGCCTGGACGTGGCCACAAGAGAACTCACCGAGCAGGTCACCCGGACCCTGGTGGCCGGGGACGGGCTGGTGAACTCCGTCACCCTGTCGGAGGCCGAGGACGCAGACGGTCCCGGCACACCCGACACGGTCCTGCTGGGTGCCGCAGAACTCTCCGACTGTGCGGCCGAGGACGCACCACTTCCGGCCTACCTGTCCGCACGTGATGGGGTGCACGCCGAAGGGGAGACCCCCTCGGCCACCGCGCGGCTCGAACTCCTGGATGCCTTCGTCATCCAGTTGGAGGAGGGCCTGAGCGGTACGGAACACAAGGCCGAGGTCGACGACAGCGCGATCCTTCAGAGCCGCGAGAAACTGCAGGCACTGCTGGTCTCCGTCGGGTGGGCGCAGACCCGGACCGAACTCACCGAGTCGCACGGGCTCAAACGCCTCACCGTCCGGGACGAGGACGGTGCCCACGACGTCACCACCTACGCGGAACGACTCTCGGCCGAGTTCGCCCGCTCCGAGGAGACCGTCGCCATCGCCGAGGAGGAGGCCTTCGAACGCCATCTGCTCGGTGAGCTGGCAGGACACCTGGCCCGCCAGATCGACGAGGCCCGCGCCCTCATCCACACCATGAACGAGGTCCTCAAGGACGTCACCACCTCGGCCGGCCTCGGTGTACGCCTGGACTGGAGGCTGGCCCCGGACGCGGGCGCCGACATCGAGGCGGTCGTTCCTTTGCTGGCGACCCCGCCCGAGGAACGCACCCGGGTACAGACCACGCGTCTGCGCGATGCCCTACGTCGCTGTATCGAGGCGATCCGACGCCTGGACCCCTCGGCCACCGGAGGGGCGCAGCTGCGAGCGGCCCTGGACTACCGCTCGTGGTTCACCTTCACCGTGTACGTGACCGACGGTGCGAACACAGAGCGTCGGCTGGGCCACCGCACCGCCCTCAGCCAGGGCGAGCAACGAGTGGTCGCCTACCTGGTGCTGTTCGCGGCGGCGGCCGCCCAGTTCGATGCGCTCGCAGCCCGGGCGCCGTGGGCACCACGTCTGATCCTGTTGGACGATGCCTTCGCCAAGGTCGACGAACCGACACACGGACGTCTGCTGGGCCTGCTCGTCGAACTCGACCTGGACTTCGTCCTGACGTCCGAACGTGTCTGGGGATGCTTCGCCAGCGTTCCGAGCCTCAACATCTACGAGTGTCTGCGTGATCCGGACGTGCCGGGAATCGCGACCCTGCATTTCACCTGGGACGGCAGCAGGAGACGCCTGGTGGGGGTCTGAACCGGCATGCACTCCGGGCGAGGGCGCCACACGTGCCCCCGCACCGCCTGTCCTAGGGTTTTGCGGAAACGACAGCGAAGAGGGTGGTGAAGGTGGCTCAGGTGCCCGAGACGTTCGACGACGGTGGACGAGGAGGCCACGACTCCCGACCGGTCGTCGAAGACCCCACCGTCGCAGGCCTTCTGGGCACCCTCGCGCGCTCCCGGGTGGCTCAAGAAGTGCGTTCCTGGGTGGCGGCCGCGTTGTGGGGGGACGACACCCTGAACGTCCGCGCACAGGGCGGGGAGATCCCGGAACCGGTCGAGACCGAGGCGCCGCCCGCCCCGTCCGGGCCGGTGAGGCATTCCTTCCTGTCCCGGATCCGGGTACAGGGCTTTCGGGGGATCGGCCGCCCCGCCGAGCTGAGCTTCCGCCCGGGACCGGGACTGACCGTGATCGTGGGGCGCAACGGTTCGGGCAAATCCAGTTTCGCCGAAGCCGCAGAAGCCGCGCTGACAGGTCGAAACCCACGCTGGGACGCCATGCCGACCGGATGGCGGGACGGATGGCGCAACCTGCACTACGACGAGCGGACCGAGGCCACCGTCGACATCCACGTCGCCGGGGAGGAGGGACCCACCCGCATCAGCCGTCGCTGGACCGGTGACAGCGTGCGTTCGACGCGGGGTGAGGTTGTGCGCCCGGACGGTGCCACGGTACCGCTGCGGTCGTTGAACTGGGGCGAAAGTCTTGTCCGCTACCGCCCGTTCCTGTCCTACGACGAACTGGGACGCACGGTCACCGGCCGTTCCGCGGAACTGTACGACACCTTGACCACGCTGCTCGGACTCACCGGTGTCGCGGAGGCGGAGCGGCGTCTGGCCAGGGTCTGTGACGGGTTGGTCAAACGCCGGGACCGGCCCTCCCGTGAGCTGCGTTTCCTTCTGGACGCCCTGCGTGGCTCCGACGACCCGCGCGCCGAACAGGCCGCACAGTTGCTGACCGGGCCGAATCTGGACCTGGAGGCGTTGAGCCGACTCGCCGCCGACGACGGGCCCGTCGACCCGGCACAGCACAGGGTCATGCGCCGACTGCGTCGACTGTCGGTACCCGAACGCGTCGTGATCAACGATGTGGTCAACGAACTACGAGGTGCCGCCATGGAACTGGCGATGGCGGCGGGCAGCAAGGGTGACCACGCGCACGGTGTCGTCACACTCTTGGAGCAGGCCCTGGAACATCACAGCCGCCACCCCACGGAGACCACGTGCCCGACCTGTTCGACCAAGGGTGCGCTGGGCCCCGACTGGGTCCGTCGGGCCAACGCCCAACTGCGTGCTCTGCGTCCCCAGGCGGCCACCGCCTCGGCCGCCCACGAACGCGCCGAGGCGGCCCGGGACCAGGCCAGGTTCCTGCTCTCCCCGGCACCGAGCTGGTTGCCGCCGGACAGCGAACTGGGCCAGGTGTGGGCGTTGTGGGAGTCCGGTGCCACCATCACCGAACTGGGTGAACTGGCCGAGCACGTCGAGGAGGTCGGCCGCAAGCTGCGCACGGCGGCGATCAGTGCGCGCCGGGACGCGGCAGAACGCCTGGAGGACCCCAGTGGGGGATGGGCGGACCTGGCCGAGCAACTGTCCGGCTGGCTGGCGGACGCACAGGAGGCCATCCGGGCAGGTGAGGCCCTGGGCGCCGCCGAGGCCGCGTTGGAGTGGCTCGCCGAACAGGCCCGGATCCTGCGGGCCGAACGCCTGGGGCCCGTCGTGGACCAGGCTGAGCAGGTCTGGCACCGGCTACGCCAGGAACGGCACATCGACCTGAGGGGAATGCGCCTCATCGGCAGGGGTGTACGTCGCCGTGTCGAGGTCGATGTGGGAGTGGACGGCGTGGAGGACCACACGAGCGCACCGGGACTGCTGAGTCAGGGGGAGTTCCAGGCGCTTGCACTGGCGATCTGTCTGCCGCGTGCACTGATCGACGGCAACCCGTTCGGTTTCCTGGTCCTGGACGACCCGGTCCAGGCGATGGACACAGAAACGGTCGAGGGGTTGGCCACGGTCCTGGCGGAGGTGGGAAGTTATCGCCAACTCATCGTGTTCACACACGACACCCGACTGTCGGACGCGCTGCGGCGGCTGGGGCTGCGGACCGATATCCGTACCCTCAACCGGGACGTGACGTCGAACGTGTGGGTCACCGAGGGAAACTGAAGGCCTCGAGCGGACCCGTGACCCGTGGAGCGTCATGGGTCACATTCGAAGTCATTTTTTCGATCGACGTGTGGCCTGCGAAGGGCCGGGGATGCCTGCTCTACAGGGGTTTTCCGCGTCTTGGGGGTACCGCCCGGAAGGGCGGGGCGGGACGATTCATCGTTTTCGATTTGTCAGAGCACCCCTCGAGGGTTGTATAGTTCTGAACAGCGCAAGGGGCCAAGCCCCGGGGGAGCGGAAGCAGCCCCATGAGCGCGCCCCTTTAGCTCAGTCGGCAGAGCGTCTCCATGGTAAGGAGAAGGTCTACGGTTCGATTCCGTAAAGGGGCTCCACCACTTGATGAGGTCCGGTCCACTCAGGTGGGTGGCCGGTGGGGCATCTGCCGGCCTGACCGGGGCGAGCCCAGCTCGGGCTCGCTTCCGTTGTGATCGGGGGCGGGGTAGCTCAGTCGGTAGAGCAAGCGGCTCATAATCGCTGTGTCGTCGGTTCAAGTCCGGCCCCCGCTACTACCTCGCAGATCTCTGGGAAACTTCGATGACCAGGGGTGCTTGCGGGAACCGCGTAGTGTTGTCACTGCGAACCAGGTCCATTGTCTCCAGCGAGAAAGGCACTCCGACGTGGCTGCCACCGACGTGAGGCCGAAGATCACCCTGGCCTGCCAGGAGTGCAAGCACCGTAACTACATCACGCGTAAGAACCGTCGGAACACTCCCGACCGTCTCACGATCAAGAAGTTCTGCCCGAACTGCCGTACGCACAGGGACCACCGTGAGACCCGCTGAGGTATGACCCGTTGGGCCGGTACGGTCGAGCGCGTGAACCGTCGAGGGTGTGTGCTCACCGTGCGTGCCTTGAACTTTCCAGCCCGGTGAGCGAATCGCTCACCGGGCTTGTTGTGCGTCCGGAGCCCGGCCACACGGTCCGGGCCGTAGCCAGGAGAGGGAGAGCGTGGCGATCAACCCTGATTTCCTCGGTCGGGAGTACCCCGCCCCCGAGGCGTACGAGGTCACGCGAGGCAAGATCCGCGAGTTCGCCGAGGCGATCAACGACCCCCACCCCGCCTACGTGGATCGGGAGTCGGCCAGGGCACTGGGACATCCGGACGTGCCCGCACCGCCCACCTTCCCGGTGATCATCGGTATGGCCGGGTCCGCGCAGGCCATCGGCGACCCGGAACTGGGGGTGGACTTCTCCCGGGTGGTGCACGGCGACCAACGCTTTGCGTACTCGCGTCCGCTGTACGCCGGTGATGTGCTGTCGAGCAGTACCCGGATCGCCGACATCAAGGCCCTCGGCAAGAACGAGATGCTGACCTTGGAGACAGAGGCCCACGACGAGGCCGGCGAGCACGTGGTCACCGCCACGATGGTGCTCGTCGTGCGCGGCGAGTGAACCTGAGGAGCACAAGAGTGACCAAGCTGCGCCACGCCGACGTCGAGGTCGGCGCCGAGATACCCGAACAGATCTACCCCGTCCGCCGACTGGACCTCATCCGATACGCGGGTGCCTCCGGCGACTTCAACCCCATTCACTGGAGCGAGCGCATCGCCAAGTCCGTCGGACTTCCCGATGTGATCGGGCACGGTATGTTCACCATGGCCGAGGCAGCACGCCTGCTCACCGACTGGAGCGGCGACCCCGGGTGCATCGTGGACTACTCGGTGCGGTTCTCCGCGCCCGTGGTGGTTCCGGACAACGACGAGGGCACCGAGATCACCGTTGGTGGAAAGGTCAAGACCAAGAACGACGACGGCACGGTCGACGTCGTGTTGACCGCGCGTTCCGGTGGTGCCAAGGTCCTGGCCCGCTCCAAGGCCGTAGTCCGCCTGGCCGACTGAACAACGGAAGGTGAGCGCGTGTCCACTGTCCCCGAAACCCCCGTCCTGCTGGCCGAGTACACCACGCTCGGTCTGGGTGGTCCGGCCGGTTCCTTCCGGCGGGCCGTGACGACGGACGAGCTCGTTTCCGCGGTGGGTGAGGCCGACCGTGCCGAAGAGCCCGTTCTGATCCTGGGTGGTGGCAGCAACCTGGTTGTCGCCGACACGGGCTTTCCGGGGGTGGTGGTGCACGCGGATTCTCAGGGGGTCTCCTTCGAGGAGGCGGGCATCGATCCCCGGACCGGGGAACAGGTGGTCCTGATGCGCGCCGAAGCGGGGGTGGAGTGGGACTCCCTGGTGGAGCGTACGGTCGCGGAGGGCCTCAACGGCCTGGAGTTCCTCTCCGGCATCCCGGGGAGGGTCGGCGCCACCCCCATCCAGAACGTGGGCGCCTACGGCCAGGAGGTCAGCCAGACCATCCGTGAGGTACTGGTGTACGACCGCCGGACCGGGGAGCGGGGGGTGATGAGCAATGCCGATTGCGGCTTCACCTATCGCAACAGCGTTTTCAAGGGCGATGACCGGTATGTGGTGTGCGAGGTGGTGTTCGCCCTGCACCGCGCCAAACTCAGTCGCCCGGTCCGCTACGCCGAAGTGGCCCGCACCATGGACACCCAGGTGGGTGAGAGAGTGCCCCTCGACCGCGCTCGGGAGACCGTTCTCGGACTGCGTCGGGGCAAGGGCATGGTGCTGGATCCGGCTGACCCCGACACCCGGAGCGCGGGCTCGTTCTTCACCAACCCGATCCTGTCCGCCGAGGAGTACGAGGCCTTCCGTGAACTCGTTCTCGCCAGACTGGGACCGAACACGCAGATCCCGGGACATCCCGACGGTCAGGGTGAGGTCAAACTCTCCGCGGCCTGGTTGATCGACCGTGGAGGGTTCTCCAAGGGGTATGGGCGTGGGCCCGCACGGATCTCGGGAAAACACACGCTCGCGTTGACCAACCCTGGTGGGGCCACCACCGAGGACCTGCTCGCGCTGGCACGTGAGGTCCGTACCGGGGTCGAGGAGACTTTCGGGGTGCGACTGGTCAACGAGCCCGTCATGGTCGGAGTTTCCCTGTGACGGGGATCGGGCGCATCACCGACCACAGGTATTCCTCATAAAACAATTAGGTGCGCCTAACTCGCCTTTATGGTGAGCCTGACAAATTAATCAGTCGACGCAATAAATTGCGGCTCGAATATTCCCCTGATAATGTCCTTTTCGTCGAAGGGGAGTAGTCCCAATGCATGCGGTCGACATACTGGACCTCCACGTCCCGGCCGTATGAGCCCAGCTCGGCGTCAGGGGCGGGCGAGACCTTCGATCCGGTGGAAAGCGAACCGGGTCGAAGGAGCGTTCGCCGCCTCCTTCTGCCCGTACAAGGACAGTCGGAGTTTGCATGTCAGGTTTCCTGGTCGGTCTCGGTGTGAGTACCGTAGCCATTTTCATCGCAGAAATGGGTGACAAGACCCAGCTGGTCGCGATGTCCTTGGCCACGCGGTACCGTTTCCTCACGGTCGTTCTCGGTATTACCGCAGCCACCGCCCTTGTGCATCTGGCGAGTGTGTTGATCGCCGAACTCCTCGGAAAGACATTGCCCACCGTGTGGCTCACCCTGGCCGCCGGTGTGGCGTTCCTGATCTTCGGGCTGTGGACCCTGCGCGGGGACGAGATGTCGGTCAAGGACGAGGAACGGGCTGCCTCTCGGCGCATCCGATCCGGTTTCCTGACGGTGTTCGTGGTTTTCCTCGTGGCCGAACTCGGTGACAAGACCATGCTCGCCACCATCGCCGTGGGTACCCAGCACCACTGGTTGGCCGTGTGGATCGGTTCCACCATCGGCATGGTCGCAGCCGACACGATCGCGATCGCGATCGGCGCGGTCCTGGGCAAGAAGCTCCCCGAGCGTGCTGTCCGTTTCGGCGCGGCGATCCTCTTCTTCATCGCCGGTGTCACTCTGCTGGGGCAGGGGGCTTGGACGCTCGTGGCCTGAATCGACCCGAAAAAGAGTATTTGCCCTTGACGGGTGGCTCAGTGCCGAAGAGGTGAGGTGAAAGCTGTGAAGACCCTGAGGACAACGGCCGTCATCGGCGTGTTCGCGCTCCTGGCCTCCGGCTGTGGG
>DXDP01000425.1 GCA_019115445.1 Candidatus Nocardiopsis merdipullorum | reverse complement strand
ACCCCTCGCCGTACGACGCTATCCGCCGGACGCTGTGCGAGACGCCCGGATCGTCGCCGCCCTCCGCGCAGGCGGCTACAGGGTCCCCGCAGTCCAATCCGTCATGACATCCGTGCGTACCCTCGACAGCACCACAAACGCCCGTCACGCCCTCCATGACCGACTGCAGAGCATTGCCACCCGTTCTGCCGCACTCCTCCACGCCGGCACAGATCTCTCCGACCTGCTGCACTCACCAGCCGTCAACAACGTTCCGGCCGACAACAACTAGAAGACCACGCCGCAGAAGGCAGGATCGGGACGATGCAGCGCGGTGTCCAACCGCGCGACCGTACCCGGGGTGTGTTCGGTGATCAGCCCCGCGCGCAGCGCGCCCAGGAGCGGTTCCTGACCCAGGTAGGCCGCCCCCAGATGGGACACATCCAGGGACAGGTCACAGGCCTGGTCGGTGGCTTGGACACGGGCCCCTTCTGTATCGGCCTTGACGTGCCAACGTCCTGCGTTCCAGGGAGCATACCGGTCGCTCACCTCGAGTCTCACCTCGAAGGGCGTTGCGTAGGTGCGTTCACTCAGGGCCGTGGGCACGTCCACCAGGCGCAGCCACAGCGACTCGAACAGGGTGCGTGCCAAGCGTTTCCGGTCGGCCAACAGCCACAGCAGGGGTGTGTCGTGAGGCAGGTGGTCGAAGACGACACGGGTGATCAGATCCCGGGAGAACAAGTGCTCGTACAAGGACACGTGTGCGGTGGCCGTGGTCGCGACGATCTCTTGGACGACCAGTTCACTGTGGGAACCCGTCCTGTCCCATTTCTTCAGGGTGCGGTACAAGGCATAACCCATCGGGGCGTCGTCTTCGTACACCAGAACTGCGCGCAGTGGCCCCCTGTCCCCGCGCTGCTCCGGTGGATCACGAAGGACACGGTCCCACCAGGAGGCATCGCGCCGAAATCGGCCCAGTTCTTCCTCGGCCGCTCGGGAAAAGACCGTTTCCAGGTCGGTGCGTACATCGGTGGGCCGGGCCAGTCGTACCATCGGCGCCAGGTCACGCGGGATCTTGGTCTGCAGTTCGGCGTGGGCCGTGTCGATACCGGCCTCGATCTCGCTGGTGGCCGGACCGTAGCCGAAGCGTCCATAGATACTGCCCTCGGAGGCCCAAAGGGCTGCGTAGCTCTCCCCGGCGGCACGTAGGTCGGCGAGTTGACGGCGCATGAGCGCGGTGAGCACCCCGCGTCTACGGTGGGTGGGCCACACCCCCACCCCGGTCACCCCGGCAACGCGGCGTACCCCACCGGGAAGCGTCATGCCCAAGGGCAAGGATCGGGTCGTGCCGATGACCTGGTGGGTGTCGTCGGTGGCGACAAGGATTCGGTCGTAGCCTTGTGCGTCGGCGAAGGGACGCCTCTGCGCGAGTGCCTGCTCGGCTTCCTCCGGGGCCAGGAGCGCCTCCATGACCACAGACAGGACGTCGGGGTACTCGTCACGGTCGGTACCGCGTACGGTCCATGCGCCGAGCTGTGGTCCGGTTTCGGTCGTCATGTACTGATACCTACCAGTTCGTTTGGGGAGAGTACGGGGTGGATCGGACCTCGACCACGGTGAGACCTGCCACCGGGTGTGGACCTGGCGGCGGCGCGGTGCCGAAGGAGGAGGCCTGAACATCACCGATCACCCGATGTTCGTCGAAGGTGACGGGAAAAGAGCCTGGAACAGTCGCCATGGGTGGTGTTCCTATCAGGAAAAGGCAAGGCTCTGCCATCGGTTTTTCGGGTCCTCGGTGCAAAGTGAGGCCCCCACAGGGAAACGAGGAATGGCTCGCCGTGTTCGGGGCAGAGATCTCACGTGACCCCTGTACTCTCCTCTTGTTTCGAACACACCGAAAGCGGCCCCCTCCTGGTGGGTGTCGACGCCGGCGGCACCACGACCCGCGCCTTGATCACCACATCGGACGGTGCACGTCTTGGCCAGTTCCGGGCCGGTGGGGCCAACCCCAACTCCCACGGTCCGAAGAAGGCTTCCGCGCAGTTGGCCGAAGCGGTCGCAGGTGCCTTGGATCGGGCAGGACCGGGCTCCGGCACGGCCGTGGCGGCGTGCGTGGTCGGCCTGGCCGGGGTGTCGGGGTTACGCGATGAGAATGTACGGACACTGATGCACTCGGCCCTGGCCCGCGCCGGCGTGAAGGTCGAGGCCGTCTTCGTCGGCGATGACGAGGTGGCCTTTGCCTCGGGCACCCCCGCACCGGACGGTACCGTGCTCATCGCCGGGACCGGTGCGGTCGCCACCCGTGTCGAGGCACGTGCACGCGTCCGGTCGGCCGACGGAATGGGGTGGTTGCTCGGCGATACCGGGTCTGCGTTCTGGATCGGCCGCCGGGCCGCCAAGGAAGCCGTGCAGCAGATTGCCCGTGGTGGGGAGCTCGGCCCGCTCACCCGGGCAGTGAGCCACCGAGTCTTTCCCAACGGGTGTTCGGTCGAGGAAGGTGCGCACCGCCCCGACGAGTGTGCCCGTGCCCTGGCCCGTGAGCTGACGGCGGCCCCGCCGCTCACCCTGGCCGAGTTGGCCCCCTTGGTCGGTCGTGCCCACGAGGAAGGTGACCCGGCCGCGGTGGCGATCGTGACCACCGCGGCCGAACATCTTGCGTGTTCGGTGCACAAGACGCGCGAGCCCGGGGAGCGTTCCCCGGTGGTGTTGACCGGTGGTGTGCTGTCCGGATCGACCCCCGTGCGTGAAGAGCTCGTCCGTCGGTTGTCCCGAGGACCGGCGGGCACAGAAGTGGTCTCGGCCGGATGCACTGCTGGAGGTGCGGCCTGGTTGGCGGCTCTGGGCTCAGGCGCCGACGAGAACGACCGTGCACTGCACGCGGCCTTCACCCTCACCGGCCCTCAGGACCGGTACCCCTTCGAGGGATAGGGCGGGCTGTGGTGAACTCGATGTGTCTT
>DXDP01000424.1 GCA_019115445.1 Candidatus Nocardiopsis merdipullorum | reverse complement strand
CAGTGTTGTCGGCCAGGACCGGATCATGGGGGTGGGTCGGCCGACCTCTCAGTTCTACCTACGAGTAACAGCCCGATGCCAGTTTAGTCGCGCCGTGTTGTGCGCAGATATGACTGGAATCCGCCCACATGGGGCGTTGCCTCCGCTTCCGGTCCGGTGCTGCGTATCATCAGTAACCGTGCGCATCGCTCTCGTCGACTCCGGTATCGGCATGCTCTCGACCGCTGCGGCCCTGCGCGCCGCCCGGCCCGACGCCGATCTGTACCTGTCCATGGACCCGGACCATATGCCCTGGGGACCCCGTACCCCGGTCGAAGTCATCGACCGTGCGTTGACCGGGGCCCGAGCCGCGTGGGAACACGCCGATGGGGTGGATGCCGTGGTCGTGCCGTGCAACACCGCGTCCGTGCACGGCCTGGCCCGACTACGGGAGGCGTTCGAGCCGGAGGTTCCGGTGATCGGAACGGTTCCGGCGATCAAACCCGCCGCCGCCTCGGGCGAACCCATCGCCGTGTGGTCCACCGCCGCCACCACCCGTAGCAGCTATCAGCGCAAACTCATCGATACCTTCGCCGCCGACGTCACGGTGACCCCGGTGGCCTGCACGGGCCTGGCCGAGGCGGTGGAGTCGGCCGACCCACGTGCGATCGACGACGCGATCACACACGCCGCCGACCTGACACCCCCCGACGTACACGCGGTGGTGCTCGGCTGCACCCACTACGACCTGGTGTCCGAACAGATCACCGCTGCCCTGGGTGAGAGGGCCGCACTGCACAACGCGGCCAGGGCCGTGGCGGCACAGACGTTGCGCCGTATCGGCGAGGTTCCCGTGAACGAACGTCCCGGACGGGTGAAGGTCCTGGCCAGCGGCCGCCCCGCACATCTGCCGACCGCCGCGCTGGCCTACCCCCCGGGCCGATTCCTGGCCGGGATGCCCACCGAACCGGCGAACACGTCCTCCCTCTGAATCCGGGTCAACTCTGTTGGGCCAGCGGCACCCCTCGTGGTTCCGCCGGCACCGACACCGGCCCGGCCTGCCCGTTTCGGGGCAGGGCCCCGGCTGCAAGGGTGCGCACCAGGACCCGTACCCCCGCGGTGTCGTTGTCGTGCAGAAGGGTCTCCAGCAGGGAGAGCGCTGCCCTTTGGTCCCCGGGCTGCTCACGTACGTGCCGCCACTGCGGTTCGGTGGCCACGTCGGACAACATCAGGGTCCGACCGACCTGGCCGAGTGCGGTGAGCAGGGCGGTCTCGTGCGGCAGCCTCTCCAGGGCCGCATTGACCTGTTCGGCCTGGTGCTCGGGATCGACCTCCTTCGAGGGTTTGCTGCGAAGGTGCTCCAAGGTGTGCTCGGCGGACACCTCGAGGCGCACCGGGGGCAGGGCCGCCACGAGCGACCGCACCTCGGCCAGGTCACCGGTGATCTCGGTGGCCCGGTTCAGTTCGCCGATGAGGTGCTCGGCACGCCGGGCGGAGCAAGCAGCCACCCATCGGGCACCCCGCCCCGCGGCCAGACGGGCCGCCACCAGTGCAAGTTCTGCGCCGCGACGTGGCGCACCGACCCGCTCGAAGTAACGTGACCACGTGGTGATACGCACCCCCAGACGCCAGTCGTTACGCACAGCACCCATGCAGACGAGGTTTTCCACACCCTCCGTCCACGCCGCCCGCAGATGGGGGTGGGCCTCGGCCTCTTCCACCGTCGGCAGCAGCTCGATCGCATCGCGAGGGGTGCACTGTCCCAGACGGCTCAGCCAGGACAACAGACGAATCCGTTCGAAACGCACTCGACGGCGCAGGGCGGGGGCCCTTCCGGTGGCGCGACCGCGGGTGCGTTCCACACGCAACTCCGCCTCCAGCCGGTCCAGTGTCTCCAGGGCCTCGATGTGCCGGTCCTGATGGCGTAGCGTGCGCGCCAAGGTGAACACCCCCTCGGCCCCGAGCACTGCCGAACCGGTCGCGGTGTGCTCGTAGCGGCGCAGTTCCGCCTCGGCCATGTCGGGATGTCCCTCGTCGACGAGCAGGTGCACCCGAGCCAGGACGAAGGCGGGCCAGGCCGGGGTGCTTTCCCATCCGGCCAAGCGGTGTGGGGACAGCAGTTCACGCCGCAATTCCGTGGTGCCCGCGGCGTCGATGTTGGCGTGACAACGCACCAGGTTCTCCAGCGCCGAGACCGGGAGCGCCCCGTGTTCGTGCGGTTCGGGTTCGTCGTCGACCGCGCTCACGGCCTGGTCCAGGGCTCTGTGTCCTTCACCGAGGGCCCCCACGCGCACGGCCGTCGGCCAATGCGCCAGGAAGTACAACACCGGCTGCTCGAACACCCCGGGAACCCGGGCCTCCGTGCTGCCCGCCTCCGACACCAAACGCCTCGCCGTGCGCAGGGCCGAACGGGCAACGGCCTCCACCCGTACCGCATCACCCGCCTCACTGAGATCGGGAAGGCCGAGCACGGCTTCGGCGAGCTCCTCCTGCTCCGCCTGCCGCAGCTGCTTTCCGGCCTCCCCCATCCATGTCCACATCGGCATCTTCATCTCCCCCTGTCATGCCATGTGCGAACAGAAAGTAGCAGCGTGGTGACAGAACTGTCCGGAAAACGCGCAAACCGTTGCGGTACAGGGATCACGGGCCCGTTCGGGAACTCTTCGGGCCGGTACACTCAGGAAAGCCCGGGCTGCTCCCCTCCACGAGGGTCGCAGGGGCATTTCGGCAGTAGGACGCATCGCATGGGCGTAAGGGGACATGAGTACCGATGGGATGGCGAGACCGTTTCGGACTCCGTAAAGCCAACCGCCGGAGCAAGGCCCGCTTCGACCGGAACACCGAAGACGCCGACATGAAGGCACTGATCGAGTTCGCCAAGAGCCGCGTGGGCGTGGAGTTCTTCGTCGAACCCGAAACCTTCGCGACCCAGACCACCGCCGTCGCGGTCGCCACGGACGGTGAGTGGATCCGCCGCCGAGTGGGCTCACCCGAGGCGATCCGTAAACTCGCGAGCAAAATCGCCACCCCCGCCTACGACGTCCAGATCGTGGGTTACCCCCAACGGATGCGTGACTGGAACGCCCGCAACAAGCGGGACCGCTTCCTGGAGTGACCACCGGACCCGCGACCGGGGTCATGGGCTTGCGTGATGTGTCCACCTCGGTGTAAAACCCGTGGCGGACGAACCGTGCCCGGGGTGGAGTTCCGAGGCTTCTCCATCCAAAAGTAGGGTGAGAACGGACACGCCGTCACGCCGACGGGTACCTTGCCCAAACCCCGACAGCCGGGCATTTTGGGACATCGATGACGAGTCCTTGCCACGACTTCCTCACCGAACGGGTTCCCTAACGGCCTCCATCCGTCGCATACTCGCCTGGGAGGGGGAACTCGGATGAAGCAGGATCTCACGGCCCTGTGCTGCGAGTGCGGCACACTTCGCCAGGTGAGCGACTACCAAAGTGTCGGAGAGGCGCAGTCCGCCTACGGTCTGGCACGGTGCGTCGTCTGGCGCAAATGCCGCACCTGCGGCTACCGCACCTACCACGCCTACCTGCGGGCCGACGAGGACCGTGACGAACTCGAGGACGCCCTCAGACTGGACGGTGCCCTGGCCGCCGAGGCCCTCGACGAGGAGGTCGAGCAGCTCCGGCTTTGCGGTGTCGACATCGGCCATGCGCCCGTTCCCGCCATCTGGGACGGCCAGTCCGTGGGGATGGTCGCACAGCGTCTGACCGACCACGCCTATTCGATCGTTCTCGACCCCGAGGCCTCGGTCGTCTCCCGCCTCAAGCTGATCGACATGATGTGGAACGAACTACTGGTCGGCGAACACGACGACCGTTGGTACATCCAGGAACCGGAGGACGACTCCCCCGGGTACGCCGTGCGCCTCTTCGGATACCGCACCCGAGGCTAGTTCCCCGACCACGGCCCCGAAGGCTCAGTGCCTCTAGGGCACGGGTGTGGCGGTGGTGGCTGCCTCTGCCAGGCGACGCAGAGCCGAACGCACCACCCCCGGGTCGGTGGTCTCCCAGTAAGGGGGCAGGGAAGCCCGCAGGAACCCTCCGTAACGAGCCGTGGCCAGTCGGGGATCCAGCACCGCGATCACCCCACGGTCCTGGGTGGATCGCAGCAGACGGCCCGTTCCCTGGGCCAGGAGCAGGGCCGCGTGCGTGGCGGTCACCGTGAGAAAACCGTTACCACCGTGCGCGTCGACCGCGCGTCGGCGGGCCGAGGCCAAGGGATCGTCCGGCCGTGGGAAGGGGACACGGTCCACCACCACCAGCGACAGCGACGGCCCGGGCACGTCCACGCCCTGCCACAGGGACAGGGTGCCGAACAGGCAGGAACGCTCGTCCTCTGCGAACTGACGGACCAGTCTGCCGGTGGTGTCGTCCCCCTGGCACAGGATCGGCTGGTCGAGGCGTTCACGGAGTTCCTCGGCGGCCTGCTGGGTCGCCCGCATCGACGAGAACAGGCACAACGTCCGGCCGTCGGCGGCCTGGACCAGTTCGAAGATCTCGTCCAGATAGGCGGGTGACAGACCGTCACGTCCCGGTGGGGGAAGGTGCTTGGCCACGTAGAGGATGCCGCTGCGGGCGTGCTCGAACGGAGAGCCCACGTCCAAGGCACGCCAGCGGGGTTCTCCGGCGGCACGGTGCGGCCCGTCCTCGTCGTCGGGGTCCACGCCCTCGGCCCCTTTCTCCGGAACCGGTGCGGCTCCCCGACTCGCTCTCTCCTTTGCCTCGGCCCTCACTTCGTGGCCCAGGCCCCACTGCCCGGCCAGGGCCCGGAAGTCGCCACCCAGGGTCAGGGTCGCCGAGGTGAGCACGACCGTGCGGTCACCGAAGAGCTTCTCCCTCAGCAGGCCACCCACGTCCAACGGTGCGACGTTGAGCGCCGGGGGGCGGGCCGGGGTCTTTGTCAACCACACCACCTCGGTACGGTCCCGCAGTGCGGGCTCGTAGGATTCCAGCACGCGTACGGCCGCGTCGTGCACCTCCTCGAGGGCGGCCAGGGCCCGTCGTCGGTCGGCGGTGGTGTCGGCGTCGAATTCCGGCGAGGCCGAACCGATGGCCGCGACGCACGCCGATGCGGCATCGCGCGTGGCGGCGACCGCATTGGCAAGGGCCTCGTCCATGTGGTCCAGGCGACCGTCCGGGCTCTCGGTGAACACCAGGGCCAGGCCATCGGCGCACTCGGTGAGTCGTTCACCGATCTGAGGCTCCACCAGGCGGGCCGCGCGCTTGGCAGCGGTGGTCACGCTGCGTTCGGTCAGGGTGGCGGTGGCCGTGGAGGTGGCTCGGTCGACCAGTTCGTGGGCCTCGTCGATCACGATCGTGTCGTGCTCGGGCAGGAGGCGGTACTCCTGGGACATGTCGATGGAGAGCATGGCGTGGTTGGTGACCACGATGTCCACACCGCCCGCGGCCTCGCGGGCGAACTCGGCGAAGCATTCCTGGCCGAAGGGGCACACGCGAGCACCCACACACTCGTTGCCGCCCACCGACACCTGACGCCAGGCCAGGTCACTGACGCCCGGGACGAGTTCGTCCCGGTCCCCGGTGACGGTCTCCTCCGCCCACTCGTGCAAGCGGCTGACCTGTCGTCCCAGGGAGGACAGTTGGCGTGGGTCGAACAGCTCGGTGTCCTCTGCCTCCTCACCGGCGCTCTGCAGCCGGTTGCGGCACAGGTAGTTGCGGCGTCCCTTGAGCACCGCGAAGGTGGGTTCGCGGAACAACAGCGGGGACAGTGCCTCGGCCAGGCGCGGAAGGTCACGGTCGATGAGCTGGTTCTGCAGCGCGATGGTCGCGGTGGAGACCACGACCGTGGTCTTCTCGACCATCGCGTGCCGGATCGCGGGCACCAGGTAGGCCAGGGACTTACCGGTGCCGGTCCCGGCCTGGACCACCAGGTGTTCACGCCGGTCGACGGCTTCGACCACGGCCTCGGCCATGGTCGTCTGTCCTTCGCGGTGCGTACCGTTCAGGGCGGTGACCGCCGCATCGAGCAAAGTGGGAACGTCGGGGAGATCTGCCACGGCACGACAGTACCGTTCCGCCGGGACAGATTCGGTGCCGTCCACAGGGCACAGTGATCAAGGTCCACAAGAATCGACCGTTGCGTCCCACTCCTCACCCTTGGATCCCGACCGATTCTCTCTCGAGCGTCCAGGGATCGGGCAGATCGGCCTCGTCCCGGACCACGCCGTGATGAACCCCGTAGGGGGCGTACTCCTGTTACTCCTGGTCGACCTTTCGGTTGATCGACCCATCGGTTCAATCCGGTGCACGAGAGGTATCCCGGGTCCAGGGGTGGGAGCAGGCAGGCC
>DXDP01000423.1 GCA_019115445.1 Candidatus Nocardiopsis merdipullorum | reverse complement strand
CATCGACGGCCACGACGAACCGGCCCTGGAAAAGGCGCTGCGTCAGGCCCGTGACTTCGGCGGCCCGGTGATCGTCCACTGCATCACGCAGAAGGGCAAGGGTTACGCTCCGGCCGAGGCCCACGAGGAGGACCAGTTCCACGCTCCGGGCCCCTTCGACATCACGACCGGGCAGGCCAAGTCGGGCTCCAAGGCCGAGAAATGGACCTCGGTCTTTGCCGAGACCATGGTCGAACTGGGAGCTGAACGCAAGGACATCGTCGGTATCACCGCGGCGATGCTCCACCCCACGGGGCTCAACAAGTTCGCCGACGCCTACCCCGACCGCACCTTCGACGTGGGCATCGCCGAGCAGCACGCCGCGACCGCGGCCACCGGTATGGCCATGAACGGCCTGCACCCCGTGGTCGCGGTCTATTCGACCTTCCTCAACCGGTGCTTCGATCAGGTACTCCTGGACGCCGCGCTGCACCGTCAGGGGGTCACCTTCTGCCTGGACCGTGCCGGGGTCACCGGTAACGACGGTGCCAGCCACAACGGCATGTGGGACATGTCCATCATGCAGATCGTCCCCGAACTGCGCATGGCCGCGCCACGGGATGCCGAACGTTTGCGCACCCAACTGCGCGAGGCCGTGGCGGTCGACGACGCCCCCACCGTGGTGCGCTACCCCAAGGGCACGGTCGCCGAGGAGATGCCCGCCATCGGCAAGGTCGGTTCCATGGACCTGCTGCACCGTGCGACGGACAACGGCCACGCCAAGGACCTGCTCATCGTCGGGGTGGGTACCATGGCCCAGGTCGCCGTGGAGGTCGCCGACCGAATGGCCGACCAGGGCATAGGGGTGACCGTCGTCGACCCACTGTGGGTCAAGCCGTTGGACGAGGCCCTGATCGCCGAGGCCGCCGAGCACGGGGTCGTGGCGGTGGTGGAGGACAACGGGCGCACCGGTGCCGTCGGCGACGCCGTGGCACGTCTGCTGCGTGACCACGACGTGGATGTTCCTGTGCGCACGTTCGGTGTCGACCAGGAGTTCCTCTCCCACGCCAAACGCGAACACATTCTCCAGCAGCAGGGACTGACCCCTCAGGAGTTGGCCCGCAAACTCACCGAGACCGTCTCGCACCGTACCGAGGATGCCCGGGCCACCGAACTCGCCTGACCACACACAGTCCCCACGCGGCAGCATCGGGGGCGACCCGATGCTGCCAGAAAGGGGAACATGACCTTTCCCGAGTCCGACAAGCAGTACATCGAGGACATCGAACCACTTCGGGTGGCCGTGATCGGTTCAGGACCCGCGGGGATCTACGCGGCCGAGGCCCTGACCCGGCAGCAGCAGGTCCCGGTCCACGTCGACATCATGGATCGACTGCCCACCCCCTACGGTCTGGTGCGCTACGGCGTTGCTCCGGACCACCTCAAGATCAAGGGCGTGGTCCGCGCCTTGCGTCAGGTCCTGGAACACCCCGACGTCCACTTCCTGGGCGGTGTGGAGTTCGGCACGGACCTTTCCCGCGCGGATCTGGCACGTACTCATCACGCCGTGGTCTATGCCACCGGTGCCGCCGTCGATCGCCGGATGGGAATTCCCGGGGAGGACCTGCCCGGCAGCTTCGCGGCCACCGATTTCGTCAACTGGTACTGCGCTCACCCCGACAGCGCTCTGGATCAGTTCGTCCTGAACTCCGAGGAGGTCGCGGTGGTCGGGGCGGGCAACGTCGCCATCGACGTTGCCCGCATCCTGCTCAAGGGCGCGGACGAGCTGAGCCACACCGACATCCCCCAGCCGGTCCTGGACGTGTTGGCGTCCGGACGGGTACGTACCGTCCACCTGTTGGCCAGGCGCGGCCCGCTCCAGGCCAAGTTCACCTCCCCGGAGCTACGCGAGTTGTTGTCCCTGCCGGGGGTGGACGTGGACGTACGTGCCGAACAGATCGACCTCGACCCCGCCACTGTGGATGCGGGCGAACTCGGGGCCGGCCGACTTTCGCGGGCCGTGCGTACCAACCTGAAGCTCCTGCGTGAGCACGTCGACCCGCCCGCTCGGGAAGGTCCGCGTACCTTGCGTCTGCACTTTTGGACCCGCCCCCTGGAGGTGCAAGGTGATGAGAACGGGGTGAGCGGTCTTCGTGTCGAGCGCACCCGCCTTGCCTCCGACGGCAGTCTGGTCGGTACCGGCAAGACCGCCGAGCTGGACGTGGGCATGGTTCTGCGCTCGGTGGGGTATGCGAGCGTCCCGTTGCCGGAGGTGGCCTTCGACGACCGGAGCCGCACCGTACCTCAGGAAGAGGGACGGGTCCTGGATGCGAAGGGCGATGTCGTCCGAGGTGACTACGTGGTCGGATGGATCAAGCGGGGCCCGAGCGGGGTGATCGGTACCAACAAGTCCGACGCCGCTGCCACCATCCGTTCCCTGCTGGAGGACGCACCGGCGTTGCGCGAGGCCGCCGGTGAGTTGCTCCCCCTGGAGAAGGTGTTGGACGAGCACGGACCGGTCGTCCGTAGCAACTACCAGGACTGGCTGCGCATCGATGCCGAGGAGGCCCGGCAGGCCGAGGAACTCGGTCGGGGTGAGCGGGTCAAGCTCCACGGTTGGCACGCCTACCGGCGCGTTCTCGACGGGCACTGACGGGCGTCCCGGCGGCCCCTTTCAGGTCACTCTGCGTTGTCCGGCCCGGTAGGTGTTGCAGCCGTCCATGGTCTCCTGGTGCCAGCCCTGTTCGAGCCAGTGGGCGCGGTTGACGGCTCGGCCGTGGGTGTTGAGGTCACCTTCGTCGTTGAAGTACTCGTTGACCGTGTCCAAAGTGGTGATGGCACCGTCACCGATGCCGTGCAGCGCTGTGCCCGCCAAACACTCGGCCTGGAGTTCGGTCCGACGCAGGGTGTCCAGCTCCTCGTCCTCGTTGCCCGCGTTGTTGCGCAGGTCGTGCGAGACCCCCAGGATCCCGGTCGCGTGCTGCACGTGGTGGCCGTATTCGTGGCCCATCAGCGCCAACCAGACGCTCTGCCGGTGCTGTTCGGGGATGTGCTGGTCCAGTTCCCGGACGCTCGGCAGAACCACGGTGATGCGGGTGTGGTCACCCTCGTAGTAGGCGAGGGTGTAACCCTCCTCGTCCTCGAAGTCGTCCGGTGATTCGGTGGTCACGGTGTACTCCAGGGGCTCCGGGTGCAGGCCCAGTTCCTCCAGTACCGGTGCCCACAGATCGTCCAGACAGGCGCCCGAGACGGTGGCGAAGTCGAGCCAGGCATCCTCGGAACGGGAATCCAGGTCGGGTAGGTCGCATGAGATCTGGGTGGGCATGGCGACCTCGTACAGGGGGTGTGTGGCCAGATCGACCTCCACCGGATCGGGGCGTGCCGTCAGGGAGTCGTCGTAGTACAGACTCAGGTTCGTGCCGCGGGGAGAGGACTCTTCCTGCGGTGTGGAGGCGACGACGAGGACACTTGCCGCCAGGGCCACAAGTGCGACGATCGCCGCTGTGAATGCCCCGAAGAGGACTGCTGCGCCGCCGTGGTGACGGTTCTGCGCGGGTGGAGGCCCCACGGGCCCGGGAGGCCAGGTGGTCGTGGGTGGGCCGACAGGGGCACCGGGGGTGTATGTGTCTCCGTACGCCCCTGGGACGGGGTACGGCGAGTGCGCGTAGGGTGCTGTGGGCACAGGGCTGGGTGCCGGGGGCGTGGGCGGTTGTGGGGTGAACGAGGGCGGCGGTGACTGCTTCTGTGCCCATGCCGGAGGGGGTGGGCCCGTCTCCCACGCTGCGGGTGCTCCTTGCGAGCCGTCGCTGTGCGGGGTGTCGTCGCCGTCGGGGGCTCGCCGGTCGGGGTCGGGGCGGTTCTCCACGGGGCCGTCCTCGCTGTAGTGCCAACACGCGCCTGTGGTGCCCGTTCGGTACGGAACGGGCAAGCCTCACAGATCTCCAGTATGGGCCCTAATCAGACATGCTGGTGGCGGTGGGGTCATGGCCCTCGGGGGGCCGGTACTCAACGCCCAGGTCGGTCAGCACCGCACGAAGTTCGGACTCGAAGAGAGGCTCCATGTCCTCCATCACAAAATTCAGGTGTCGAAAGGTCTCCATGCACACCACTCCGTAAAGACGCACCCAGCACGAACTGAGCACCGACACGGCCTCGACCGGGATGTGCGGGGCCGAGAAGCCGATGGTGTCGGCGAAGGAATGCAGTTCGTGAGAGAGCTCGGGTGTGATGTGTTCACTGCCGGGCAGGGTGAAGCGCTGCTCGGTCAAAAGACGGTCGAAAAGAGTGAAGAACGTGGCCCCGAAGCGCCGTCCGGCCTCCAGGGCGGGAGAGACGTCGACGTCGGGGGCCAGTTGGGTGCGTGGACCGAACATGACGGCGAACTCGGTGCGGTGTTCCACCGCCCACCGACGAAAGGCCCGCAGTGAGGCGAGGATGCGCTGATCGGTGCTTTCCTCGGGAAAGCCGGAGTCCGCCTCGATGATCGCATCGGCCAGCTCGTCGAACATGTCCGCGGTGATGAGTACCAAAAGTGCGTCGATGCCCGACACGTAGCGGTACAGCCCCGGGGCGGTCATGCCCATCTCCCGAGCGATGGCACGCAGTGAGACCCCCGCTGCACCGTGCTCGACAAGATGTTGTCGGGCGATCCTCTTGATCTCCGTGAGTGTGGCTTCGCGCACACGTTCGCGTCGGCTCGGCCTTCGTGCGCCCTGATTCAGCTGCGGTTGTGTCATGTGTGCAGGAACACCCCGTCTCACGCGCCAGGTCAGGGCGCTGTCGTTCTCGTCGGCGATGTTTGACATCGTAACGCCCAGACGCTTTAGTGAACACCGTTAGCAAACACTGTTCACGAACATGAGTAACGTTCGCTTGAGGGGCGACGCATGCCGACACACACGGGATTCTTCGGTCGACTGGGACTTGGTGCCCATCGGGGTCGATGGTGGGTCCTTGTCCTGACCGCTCTCTTCGCCGTGTTCGCCTCGGTGTGGGGACTGGGGGTCTTCTCCGACGTCAGCGAGAGCGGTTTCGAGGACCCCAACTCGGAATCCGCCAGGGCCATGGACGTCCTCCAGGACGAACTCGGCCACGACGACATCGACATCATCGCCGTCCACCACAGTGACGAGATGCAGGTGGACAACCCCAGTTTCGCCGCCGCCGTGGAGCGGATATCGGAAGAACTTCCCCAGGACGTGGTCGCCGCCCATGAGACCTACCTCGACGAGGACCTCAGCGACGTCGAGCGCGGCATGCGCGTGTCCGAGGACATGAACTCCACCTACACGACGATCACCCTCGCGGGCAAAACACACGAGGAACGTCTGCAACAGTTCGACGAGGCAGCTGCGGTACTGCAGGCAGGTCCTCTGGAAACGGAGCTGGGCGGTCCGATCGCGGTCGAACACGAACTCTCCAACACCGCCGAGAGCGACATCATCCGGGCCGAACTCATCACGTTGCCGCTCCTGCTCCTGCTCCTGGTGTTGATCTTCGGTGGACTGATCGCCGGACTGGTACCCCTGGCCGTGGGTGGTCTGGCCATCCTGGGCTCGCTGACGGTCCTACGCGCTCTCACCCATGTCACCGAGGTCTCGGTCTTTGCCATCAACGTGGCCACTCTCCTCGGGCTGGGGCTGGCGATCGACTACGGGTTGTTCATGGTCAGTCGTTTCCGTGAGGAACTCCACAAGGGGCGTGAGGTACACGACGCAGTACGCCGCACCGTCGACACGGCGGGCCGCACGGTCGCCTTCTCCGGGATCATCGTGGGGATCGCCTTCAGTGGCTTGCTGTTCTTTCCCCAGCCCATCCTCCAATCCATCGGCTGGGGCGGCATCGCCGTGGTCCTCTTCGACCTCCTGGCAGCCCTGGTCTTCCTGCCCGCACTCATGTCCGTGGTCGGACACCGCATCGACCACCTCAAGTTGCCCCTGCCCGGCCGCACCGCCACCGGACGGATCGAGGAGAGTCAAGGAGCCTGGGCCCGTCTGGCCCGAAAGGTGATGCGTGGGCCGACAGTGTCCCTGGTCGCGATTTGCTGTGTTCTGGCGGCATTCACCTCCGGGTTGGCCTCGGCGGATCTGGGCTCCACCGACCAGCGTTACCTGCCCACGGACGCCGAGAGCCGTGTGGCCATGGAATCCATGGACGAAGACTTTCCCGCCGGCCAGGTCGGACGCATCCACGTCGCGGTGGTGGGAAGCACCACCGAAGAAGGACTCGAAGAGTACGTCGAACGCCTCGACGCACTGCCCGGGGCCCTTCGTACCGACATCCACCGCACCGGCGAGGACATCGCCCACATCGAGATCGCCTACCAAGGTCAGACCGACGACGAGGACGTCACCGAGCTCGTGCAGGACGTGCGTGCCGAACCAGAACCGGACGGGGCCGAGGAGACCCTGGTCGGCGGTGTGGCCGCCATGCAGTCGGACAACCTGGACGCCATCGTGGAGGCGACACCGATCACGGTCACCTTCATCATCACGGCCACGCTGGTCCTGCTCTTCCTCGCCTTCGGTTCGGTGGTCCTGCCCATCAAGGCGGTACTCATCGGGGCCATGTCCCTCGGTGCTTCGCTGGGGGTCGTGATCTGGGGGTTCCAGGACGGACACTTCGCGGGACTGCTCGGTTTCGAACCGATCGGCACCATCGACCCCACCTACCTGGTCCTGATCCTCCTGGTCTCCTTCGGCCTGGCGATGGACTACGAACTGT
>DXDP01000422.1 GCA_019115445.1 Candidatus Nocardiopsis merdipullorum | reverse complement strand
GGTCCGGGCGAGGTTCGGTCGTGGGCCAGTACGTGGCGGCGACCAGGAGGGCCCCGGCGACGGGGTAGGCAAGGCCCACCAGGGTGTTCGGCAGGCGTGTGACGCGCAGGTCGATCATGGCCAGTGGTACGCCCACGGCCACCAGCCAGAGCAGGGGGAGAAGGTCGGGCAGGGGGCGGGTGTGCAGGCCGGCTCCGACCAAGACGAACAGGACGGCGGTGATGAAAAACGTCCCGGCGTGGGTGTGGACGAGGTGCCCGCAGTACGGACAGGTGCTGCGTCGAGCGGTCACGATCAGCATCCAGGCCGGAAAGACCAGCGAGGTCATGCAGTGGGGACATCGGGGAGGTGGCGGCGCTTGGTCCGTTCCGGGAGAAAGCTCATGGTTGTGTGAAGCCTCTTCCGGATCGGCGGTCGGGTACATGGCGTCGTCGAAAGGCAGGGGTATGACGTGTTCGTTCCCGGTCCGTGCGGACTCTCTGGGCCCGGGGATCGTCCTTTCGTGCACCGGCCCGAAGAGTCGGACAAGGCGTCCTCCACAGAGGCCGATCACGGCTCCGAGCAGGCCGACGACGGTGACGATCACCCACGACTGCGGAGAGAGGACGGATTCGGGGAGGGTGGCCATATTCGGAAACTTATCGCTTGGGGGCCAGGTGGAACAGGCTCTTTTCCCTTCCTGTGGACAGTCCGTCCGCCTCTTGGGTCCCCGAGGGGTCAGTTCTGACCGCGTGTCTTTGCCACGCCCTTGTCGCCCTTGTTCCTCGGGCTCTGGGAGGCGTCGCGTCGGGCACGCACGACGGCGCTGAGTTCGATACCCCCGGGAAGGATGTGGGCGAGCCCATCGGTGAGGCGCTCGGCGACCTTGCGCAAGACTTCGTCGTCACGCTCGTCCAGTTCCAGACGGATACCCAGTTCTCCACGCTCGGAGTCGTGGATACGCACCCGTTCGATCCCGAACTCGGTGTGGGTGATCCGATGGACGAGGGCAAGAACCTGCGGGTCGTTCTTGGGTTCGGGGACGGTGCCGTGTTCGGCGAGCACGGCGAGGAAGTGTCCCTGAACGTTGTAGGGCACCGGTCCGGACACGTCCACCACGAGGGCGTCTGCGCCTTCCTCCAGGGCCGCCCGGCAGGCGTCCTGTGTGGTGAAGGGCACGGGACGGGCATCGGGGCGCCAGCGGCGCACGGCGTCCACCGAGGTGAAGGCCAGTACACCGCGGCGGCCGTCCTTGCCCGTCATGATGGGGACGGCCACCTCGGAGTTCTTGTCCTTGGTGAGCCCACCGAAGCCTTTTTCGGTCTCGGTGGCCACGGCGACCACGGGGATGAGTACTCGCGACCGGCTCAGGGCGGTCAGGACCTGCCGGTCCCCCACCCCGCCCTCGGAGTGTTCACGCAACCGTGCTTCGACGGCGGGGTCGGCACTGCCGTCGTCGTCGCGGAAGTTCTGGGCGCCGATGATGGATGGTCTGCTCACGGGCCCCGACTCTACCTTCGTGGGCCGAGCACCGGCCGGTGGCGGCTTCCTCAGAGCTCCTGCGTGTCACGGCTGGTCACGGGGCTGTCACCGTTCTCTACGGCCCCGAGAGCATCGAGAATTGCTCCGAGTTGGGTGATCTGTGCCTTGGAGAGCCGTCCGAAGAGCAAAGAGCGGACTTTTTCGGCGTGGCCGGGTGCGGCCTTGCGCAGGGCCGTCTCACCTTCTTCGGTGAGGACCGCCCACAGTCCGCGCCGGTCGTCGTCGCAATGCGTGCGGTGCACGTACCCGTCCTGTTCGAGCCGGGCGATCTGGTGGGACAGACGGCTCTTGGAGACGATCACGCTGTCGGCCAGCCGGCGCATGCGCATGCGTTGCTTCGGTGCTTCGGACAGGTGGACCAGGATTCCGTACTCGATGAGGGTGAGCCCCGCCTGCGCACGCAGGTCGTGCTCGAGTTCGTCGTAGATCCATGCGTTGGCGCGAAGGAACCCTCGCCACACGCGCTGTTCGTGGTCGTCGAGCCACGTGGCGTTCCCCATGGGCTCCATCCTATGACGTCCGTGGCACGGGTGCCTCGGCCCACCCGTTCGTCGTCCTCCAGGTCCGTGGCTTCCGGACTCCGGAAGATTGACCACAAAGACCCTTTCTGGGAAGATATTTTCCAAACATATTGCTTCTGGGCAAATAGACAGGCCCGATCCCGGGCACTTCGAACCCGATCACCACTGGGGGCAAACCATGGCACAACAGGAACTGAAGACCGGCACCTGGCAGATCGACGCATCCCACTCGACCGTCGGTTTTTCCGTCCGTCACATGATGGTGAGCAAGGTGCGGGGACGCTTCGAGAAGTTCGACGCCACGCTGACCGTCCCGGACGACCCCATGCAGTCCTCCGTCCAAGCCACGATCGACTCCACTTCGATCAACACCGACAACAGTGACCGTGACAACCACGTCCGCTCGGCCGACTTCTTCGACGTCGAAAAGCATCCACAGTTCAGCTTCGACTCCACAGGCCTCGAGGCCAAGGGCGAGGAGTTCGTCCTCAAGGGCAACCTGTCCATCAAGGGAAACACCCGCCCCGTTGAGCTGACCCTGGAGTTCACCGGAAGCACCATCGACCCCTACGGCCTGAACCGTGCGGGCTTTGCCGCCACCACTCAGATCAGCCGCAAGGAGTTCGGTGTCGACATCGAGATGCCGATGGACGGCGGCGGGGTGCTCGTCGGCGACAAGATCACCATCGAGATCGACGCCCAGTTCACCCGTCAGAACGACTGACCTTCCGGTCGGCCCCTCCACACCGCCCCGGAGTCGGATGTGCCACTTCCGACCCCGGGCCATCGCCCACGGGAAAGGACGTACGGTCCTGTCCCCCGCACCGTTGGGTGTCGGCCCCGGCTGCCCCGGGAGGGGTCGGTCTTTCACCCCGCGTCCGTAAAAAATCCTCGACCGTCGGAACCCACAGGACCGTGGAGCAGTCCCATGGTGCAACGGGGGAAACCACCGACCGAACCGTGCATCCGGGCCACATTCGTCGGCCGACGGTGGATTCAGAAGGGTCTAGGCTGACACTGTCGGTGAACCTCCCCCGGCATCTTCACGGCCAGAACGACGCGAAAGGGTGGATCCGGCCTCCATGGGCACGCCCGATTCCGGTGACGAGAACGCTCCGACACAGCGGATCGACCCCGCACCACCCACTCGGCGTGGGACCGCCGGGACAGCGGCCACACGCTGGGTGACACGTGTCTTCCGGCCGGGAACCAAGCAGGTTTCGGCCGAGGCGGCCACCGACGTCGTACCGCCCGGTGGAGTGGACCGTTCCGCCGGCCGCACGAGCGTCCTACCTCCGGAGTCCGGGACGGCCCTCTCGGCACCCACCCGCAAAAAGCCCGCACGAGCATCCGCGGTCGAAGGCGGCGCGAAGCGTTCCCCTTCCTGGTGGCGTACGCTCCTCGGTCCCCTCCTCGACTGGTTCACCCGGCTGGTCTCACGCATGGTCGTCGGCCCTGCCGGCGAACTCGAGTACGCGGTCCCGACCGAGTTGCGCAAGCGTTACCACATAGTGAACCGCATCGGTGCGGGCGGTGAGGCCGTGGTCTACCTGGCCGAACCCGTCGACGAGCCCGGACGTGAGATCGCCCTGAAGGTCTACCGGCCCGGCCACGAGATCAACCGCGAGCTCCTGGACCGTCTGCGTACTCGTGGCAGCGGTTCACCGCACACCCCCGCCATCCACGGATACGGCAGCGCCACCAGTTCCTGGGGCGAGAACCTGGCCTGGGAGGCCCAGGAATACTTCGCCCTGGGCTCCTTGCGCGAGATCATCGATCAGGCCCCGCTCGACGACGAGCACGCCCGCGCCGTCGTGGCCGCAGTCGCCGAGTGCCTCCGGCACTGGCAGGAGGAACTGCAACACAACCACACCGACGTCAAGCCCGAGAACCTCCTGGTGCGCTCCTTGGACCCACCGGTGGTCGCGCTCACCGACTTCGGTGGAGCGGTACGGGCCACCATGAGCAGCGTCTACGGGGGTGTGGCCGTCACCGAGGCCTACGCGGCCCCCGAGGTCGTCGAGGGTCGACGCGAAGCACCCGCCGCGTGGTGGTCCCTGGGCGTGATGGTGCACGAACTGGTCACCGGTCGCCGCCCCCAGCGCGGTGGTAACTGGCTCACCGCCCGCAACACCGAGGTGGACGTCTCCGCGATCACCGACGAACACTGGCGACTTGCGGCCCGCGGACTGTTCACCCTCACCCCGTCGGCCCGATGGGGACACCAAGAGGTCTCCGCATGGCTTGCCGGCGAACGCCCGCAGATCCGAACGGCGCACCGCAGGCGTCCCCTCTCCTTTGCCGGAACCACCCACGAGGACCCTCCCAGCCTGGCCTTCGACCTGCTGGACCGCTCCGACACCGGAGCGATGTGGTTGGGCACCCATTGGCGCGAGCTGCGTACCTGGTTGGATCGTGAGGTCAACGACTACACCTTCGACCGCAGCTATCTGACCGGCCTGGACGAGTACCCCGAGCAGGCCCATGTGGCCATCAGTGCGCTGGCGGCCCGGTACGTACCCGGTATGCCACCACGCTTTCGCGGCCACGAGATCAGCGCCGACGGACTGCTGTCCCTGGCCGTCGGTGACGCCAGCCGCCATGGAGTGGTTCGCGAGGCGGTGGAGTCGGGCGCGGTCGGGCTCGCCGCCCAGCACTGGTGCCCACACCCGTCCTGTAGATCGGGTGGCTCGGGCCGGTGTGCGTTGCTGGAACGTGTCCAGCACGAGGTGCCCCTCCTCATGCGTCGGGTCAGCGAGACCGTCGAGGAACTCACCGGTACCGATCGGGACGCGCCCCAACGGCCGGACACACACGAGACGGACACCGCCTGGGCCCGTGCGGTGGAGTTGGTCCTGGTGCCCGAGAAAGCCTCGGAACATCGTTCCTTGCTACGTCGTCAATCCTGGCATCCCACCCAGCGCAGTACCGCAACGCGCGCCCTGTGGTGGGTGGG
Source organism: Candidatus Nocardiopsis merdipullorum (assembly GCA_019115445.1). Taxonomy (GTDB): domain Bacteria; phylum Actinomycetota; class Actinomycetes; order Streptosporangiales; family Streptosporangiaceae; genus Nocardiopsis; species Nocardiopsis merdipullorum. Next base: position 6,522 of record DXDP01000422.1, on the reverse strand, counting down.
ACAACGTCGCCGGGCTCTGCGGGACGGGGGCGACCCCCTCACCACCCGGGCGGCGATGCTCAGCGCGCTGCTGTTGTTGCCCGAGGCGGTACGGATCGGTGGAAAGGTTCAGGAACGTGAACGTGCCGACGGGGAGAGCCGCCGTCGGGACCGGTGGGCGGCACTTGCCGGTTCGGTCCGTGAGCGTTGGGACCGCACCCGCAGCTGGGCCCGGCAGCGCAGGAACCGAGCCGCAACGTTCTTGCAGGAGGACACCGACTCGCCGAAGGACCCGTCCGCCCAGGCCCCGACCGCCACGGCAAGGCGGCAGCGGGCCCGAGAGGAACAGCGCCGCAAACGTGCTTCTCGCCGGGTGGACCGCACGATGCGTCAGATCGAACGGTCCCGAACCGCGGGACGTTGCCGTCGGTTCGCCTACCCTGCCGCCATCGTCGGCCTGGTGGACGGTCTGGGGCGGGCGCTACGTCCTGCAGAGGGTTTCTTCCCCGAAAGCACGGCCGTGGTCGACGCGTACACGGGGCTGTTGGACCTCAGCAACGGTGTGGTCCTGGGATGGTTCTCGAAGGTGACGGGTTCCCTCACCGATCTGCTGCCCGGTTCTGTCGGTGCTGCCTGGTGGTTGCCCGTGTTGTTGGCCGTCCTGCTTCTGTGGTTGGGCCGGACCGCGGCCCGCCACACGGCCAAGGCACGTCGGCGCCTGGGCTCCTACCGGATGGCGGTGGTCGGTTCCGTGCTGATGCTCGTGCTCGTGCTCTCCACGGGACTGGTCGCTCTGGGTTCGGGTGTACTCATCCCTCTGGACGGTCTGCTCGGCTGACCCGAGAACGATCCCCTCCCCATGAATCCGACATGTATGCGTGTGGGCTATGATCGCCCGGTTCGGCAGGGTGCCGAATTCCAAGGACCGGGTAAAAGGGGAAGAAGGTGGCACGTGGGTGAGGTCATCGAGCTGCGCGGCGGGGAGTTCCGTGCGCGCATCGACCGCACCGGGGCCGGACTCCAAGAACTGACCTGGCGCGGTCGGCACGTGGTGTGGCCCTACACTTCTGCCGGGGGCCCCGTCGCCTTCCAGGGTCAGGTACTGGCCCCCTGGCCGAACCGGGTACGCGACGGCGTGTACGAACACAACGGCACCGAACACCACCTGAAGGTCAACGACCCGGCCACAAAGAGCGCGATCCACGGACTGGTCCACGATCGTAGGTGGTCGGCGACCACACTCTCCGAGGAGAAGGTCCGTCTGCGCCTGGGCCTGGAGGCGACCTCGGGTTTTCCCTTCTCCCTGGAGTTGGAGATCGGCTACCACCTGGGCCCCGACGGTCTCACCGTCACCACCACGGCACGCAATTCCGGTGCCGTGTCCTCCCCTTTCGGTCTGGGCTTTCATCCCTATCTTTCCCTGGGTGAACCGCTGGGGGAACTGGCCGAACGTGGCCAGGTGGTGCTGTCGTCACCCGCACGTTCTCGCCAGCCGGTCGACGAGCGACTCCTGCCCGCCGGAGCCCCCGTTCCGGTGGCAGGGGGCGAATTCGACCTGCGCGCACCCGGACGTGAGCTGGGCGAGACGGTGCTCGACACCGCTTTCACCGACCTGGATCGGGACACCGAAGGGTGCGCATGGGTACACCTGACCGGCCCCGAACACCGGGTTTCCTTGTGGTGCGACGCGTCCTTCGGGTGGCTGCAACTCTTCAGCTCCGACACCCTCTCCGGTTCTCACCACAGGGCCCACTTGGCGGTGGAGCCGATGACCTGCCCACCGAACGCACTCAATTCCGGAATCGATCTCCTTCTTCTCGCACCCGGGGAATCCACCGAACATGTCTTCGGTATCACCGCGGGTTCTTCCTCCTGACACAGTTGCGGTCCTTGGCGGATCGTCGTTGTGTGGGCGGCCCGGCCGGCGCACCATCATGTCGGCCGGTCGGCCGGAGCCGCCGGGCCCGACCGGTCAGCTTCCTCCGAAGAGTCCACTGAGTCTTTCGAGGTCCTCCTCGGTGTCGATGTCCTCGGGATCGGCGACGTCGTCACAGGCCACCGGCGTGACCACGTGTGAGTAGGCCCGTAGGAAGGCGCGTGCACCCACGTCGTTGACCGCCATCCCGTACACGGTGGACCAGTACTCACGCCCCAGCATCACCGGATTGCGCTGGTTACCTTTGTAGGTCGCCACGGCCGCGCGGGCCCCCTGTTCACGAGCTTCGAGCAGGCGACGCACCGCATCGGGGGTGACCAAGGGTTGGTCGGCCAGAGCGATGATCACCGCGTCCACATCGGGGGGCAGCGCATCGATACCTGCCCGGACCGATGAGCCCATCCCGGTGGCCCAGTCGGGGTTCTTCACCGTGCTCGCCCTGTCCGGAAGTTCGGTCTCGGCCGCGCCCAGGACCACCAGAACAGGGACACACCCCCCGTCGGCCAAGGTGTGTACACCCCGGTCCACCAGGCGTTGCCCTCCGAGCTCGACCAGCGCCTTGGGGCGACCCAACCTGCTTCCGGCCCCCGCTGCGAGCAACAGTCCCGCCACCGGGCCGAGCTGCTTCTTGCTCTCCGCTACCCCAGTTGCCATGACGCGATGATGCCACGCAAAGCGGCAACGTATGGGGGAGCTCGAAGAGCGCTCGCACAACCGTTCGCGAAGCAACCCGGGTCATATGCTCCGACCAGCGTCTTTATCGTGACGTCGGTTCCGGTTCACTCGGTTTCCTGGCCGAAACCGGCCGGAAACAGGGGTTGGGGGGAGGTGTCTCCGTGGATGCGGCCGGTGGTTTCACGCAGTGCCCTGCCGCTACCACCCCACCGGGTCTGCACCAGTTCCGCGGCGATGGACACCGCCGTCTCCTCCGGGGTCCGACCCCCCAGATCCAGCCCGATCGGTGAATGCAGACGTGCCAGAGAGCTCTCGCTCACCCCGACCTCGCGTAGCCGCTTCCACCTGTCCCGATGCGTGCGTCGCGACCCCATCGCCCCTATGTAACCGGCCCGGGTGCGTAGTGCCGATCGCAACACCGGGACGTCGAACTTCGGATCGTGGGTGAGCACACAGATCGCGGTGCGCTCGTCGATCTGGTCGGTGATCTCGTCCAGGAACACGTGTGGCCACTTGACCACGACCTCTTCGGCCGAGGGGAAGCGGCGTGTGGTGGCAAAGACCGGTCGAGCATCACACACCGTCACCCGATATCCCAGGAAGGCACCCAGGTCGGTCACGGCCGCAGCGAAGTCGATCGCCCCGAAGACCAGCATGCGGGGGGCCGGGACGAAGGACTGTACGAACACCTCCAGTGCATCGCCACGCCGCTGTCCTTGCACCCCATAACGCAAGATCCCGGTGCTGCCCTGGGCGAGCATGCCACGCACGTCGTCGTCGAGTGCGTCGGCCAGACGCTCACCTCCGGGTCCGAGGTCGCCTTCGGCCCGATCGGGCCGGACCACTCGACGCCGTCCCGGTCTGCCGCCCTCCTCGTCGGAGGAGGGTACGACCGTGGCAACGGCCACCGGCCGATTGTCGTCGACGGCGCTCAGTACCGCGTCCAACTGGGGAAAGGTCTGCCGATTCACCGGTTCGATGTACAGAACCAGTGTGCCGCCGCAGGTCAGCCCCACGTCGAAGGCGTCCTCGTCACTGACCCCGTAGGTGCGGCGGACCGGTTTTCCGGTCCGCATCACCTCAAGGGCCTCCTCGTACACCGCGCCCTCCACGCAGCCGCCCGACACACTGCCGGTGACCTCCCCGGAAGCACTGACCACCATGGCCGCACCGGCCCCCCGTGGCGCACTGCTGTAGGTGTCGATCACTGTGGCCAGTGCGCAGGTTTCCCCCAAGGCATACAGCTCGGACACAGTTCCTCGGATGTCACGCACGTGCCCCTCCCTTCTCCACGCCCTGCCAGAGACTCGGAGGACCCAACCTACGTGCTCCGGGCACCAGGAAGGGAGCCCTGTCTTCCTCGAAGAACAGTGGCCCCCGTGGTCACTCTTGGTATGCGTCTACGACCTACCGGGTTCCTCGGCCTCGCCGCGCTCCCGCACCATCTTCCGGAACTCCGCGATGTTCTTGTGGGCCCTCTCGCCGTCGGTACTCTGGATGCCCATCACCGGCAGACTCGTGCCGTCCGACAGGTCCACGCACGGCCAGGGCTCCCCCACGGGCATCTGGATGTCGATGATCTCCGCCCACGACAACACGTGCGTACGGATCCCGTTGATGACCAGCACACGGCTCTCCTCGGCGATCAGTCGGGGCCGGGCCAGCGCGTACAGGCCACCCACGACGAGCACCCCGATACCGATCATCAGGAACCGATCCAAAAGTCCCCACTCCACCGGCAGAGTCAGAGCGAGCGCGACCATCGTGCCCATGATCAGTACACCCAGACCGTAGGCGACCACACGTACCGCTCGAGGACGCCATGTCCTCGGCAGTTCGGATCTGCTCGCGGCACCGTCCACGGGTTGTTCCTTCGTCCGCACCAACTGCTCCACTCGTCATCGCCGCCTCGGCGACCGATCATGCCCCTGCCGGAACCATCGTCAACGACGCAGTCCCCGAAGGACCACCGCCGTCTCCAGGGCCGCAAGCGCCGCCTCGGCCCCCTTGTTCTCCGCGCTGCCGGGCAGTCCGGCACGGTCACGCGCCTGTTCCAGGGTGTCACAGGTGAGCACACCGTTGCCCACGGGGGTGGACTGGCGCAGGGCCACTTCCGTGAGGCCGTGGGTGACCGATTGGCACACGTAGTCGAAGTGTGGTGTTCCTCCGCGGATGACCGCGCCCAAGGCGATCACGGCGTCGTGGTTGCGAGCCAGTTCCTGAGCGACCACGGGAATCTCCACCGCTCCGGCCACTTCGACCACTACCGGGGTGGCCGCACCGGAGGCCTTCGCCACGTCCAGTGCGTTCTCCAACATCGGTTCCACGACCTGGTCGTTCCACCGGGTCGCCACGATGCCCACCGACAGCCCGGAGGCATCGACTTCGTACTGCTCCGGGCGTCCTTCGCCACTCATGAGGTCTCCTGAAAAGATCCGAAGGTGGATGTCACTGCGCAACGCCGGTCAGGTCGTGTCCCATCCGGTCCCGTTTGGTACGCAGATAGGCGATGTTGTCGTCGGTGACGAAACCGGGCATGCTCACTCTTTCCACGACGCGCACACCGTGCTGTTCCAGGGATTCTGCCTTGGTCGGGTTGTTGGAGAGCAGACGTACCGAGGACACCCCCAACTCGGTGAGGACCTCGGCCCCGGAACCGAATTCACGGGCGTCCGCAGGTAGACCCAGACGTAGGTTCGCGTCCACGGTGTCCGCCCCCTGGTCCTGCAGGCTGTAGGCGCGCAGCTTGTGCAGCAGTCCGATACCGCGTCCCTCGTGTCCACCGAGGTAGACCACCACACCACGGCCCTCCCGGGCGATGTCGGCCATGGCGGCGTCCAACTGCGCCCCGCAGTCACAACGGTGTGAACCGAACGCGTCACCGGTCAGACATTCGGAGTGCAGGCGGGCCAGGACATCGGTGCCCTCTCCCAGATCTCCCAGGACGAGGGCGACGTGCTCGGCGCCGTCCAGGGCCCCCCGAAAACCGACCGCGCGCCACTGACCGTGCCGATTGGGCAGGCGTGTTTCCACGGTACGCGTGACCAGGGGCGGGTTGGCCTGCTCCTCGGTGAGGGTCTCCCCCAGAGCGCGCCGATGGGCGACCAGCTGCTCGACCGAGACCAGTTTCAGACCGTGCTCGTCGGCGAATTCACGCAGGCGCGGCAGACGGGCCATGGTGCCGTCGTCGTTGACCACCTCGGCGAGCACACCTGCCGGGCGCAGGCCCGCCAGTCGGGCGAGGTCGACGGAGGCCTCGGTATGGCCACGGCGGGCCAGAACACCACCCGGCCGGGCCCGCAGCGGAAGGATGTGGCCGGGCCGGACGAAGTCGGTCGGACGACTGTCGGCCGTGGCCAGCAAAGCGATGGTGTGGGCCCGGTCCGCGGCGGAAATACCTGTGGTCACCTCTTCCCGGGCGTCCACGGTGATGGTGTAGGCGGTGCCCAGACTCTCCTCGTTGCGCGCCGTCATCAGTGGCAGCTCGAGGCGGTCCAGGTCCTTGCCTTCCATGGGCACACACACCACACCGGAAGTGTGGCGAATCATGAACGCCAACAGTTCGGGGGTGGCCAGTTCGGCGGAGAAGATGATGTCGCCCTCGTTCTCCCGGTCCTCGTCGTCGACCACGACGACGGCACGTCCGGCGGCGAAATCGGCGATGGCGTCCTCGATGGGATCGAGGACGACGGCCTGCTCGGTGTCCGAAGCGGCCGAAGTCGTGTCGGTGACGGTCATTACCCGCTCCCTGAAGATGCTTGGCAAATGGTGAGTGGTTACTGCACGTGACGGTTTTGTCCGTCCCCTGGGGTGTTTCAGGGACGTGCTGCGGTCACAGCGGTGATGCGCTCGACGTACTTGGCGATGATGTCGACCTCGACGTTGACGGTTGCGCCCTCGGTCAACTCACCGAGAGTGGTGGCCTTCAGCGT
>DXDP01000421.1 GCA_019115445.1 Candidatus Nocardiopsis merdipullorum | reverse complement strand
GGTGTGCGTGTTCAGAGGTACAGGCCCGTACCTCGTTCCGGGGCCTCCTTGGCGATCGCATGTACGTCCCGCTCCCGCAGGACCACGTAGCGCTCACCGTTCAGCTCGACCTCACCCTGCTCCTCGGGGTCGAAGAGCACACGATCACCGGTCTTGACGTGGCGGGCGCTTGTACCGGCCCCTGCCACCTCACCCCAGACCAACTTGGTCGCCAACTTCACTGTGTCCGGGATGACCAGGCCGGCGCTGCTGCGCCGCTCGCTCTTGTCGGGGATCGTACGCACCAACAGGCGGTCGTGAAGCATCTGGATTTCAAGCTTTGTTTCGGGCACCACTCCAGGATATTCGGATCACACCGGTACGAACTCAACGATCAACGGCATGTGAACCCCGGACCAAGCACTCCTTGTCATCCGGTACAGTAGAACCATCGCCGAGCGGGGGAACCGCCCGGCACACCAGGGGCTATGGCGCAGTTGGTAGCGCGCCTCCATGGCATGGAGGAGGTCTGGGGTTCGAATCCCCATAGCTCCACGTAAATCGTGAACACGAAGAGGCCCCGTCCGCCGACGGGGCTTTTTCGTGTCCGCAGCCGGGATCGCTCGCCTCACCCGGGCTCGGACTGCACGCCCCCGGGTGACCCACCCCACATGACTGGGCAGTAACATATTTTTGAGGCGGACCGCGTGAACGACTCAACGCCCAACGCCGTGTGTCCACTGTCCGTACCCGACTCCTGTCCGGCCACCGAGCACGATTTCCGTTTCCCGCGCCGACCCCACCACCCGAGTCCCACCTCATCTGGTCGGCACACCGGCCACCCACGAGGATGCAATGTCCGATTTCGCCCAATACCAGGATGGCGTGTACGCCAACGCGACCAACGGCGACCTGCCGCATCTGCCGTACCACTACGAGCAGCTCCGTGACATGGCCGCCGAGAAGTTGGAGCCCGGGCCCTTCGGCTACGTGGAGGGCAGCGCGGGCCGTGAACGCACCGCAGATGCCAACGTGGCGGCCTTCGCCCGTTACGCGCTACGCCCCCGTAGTCTGCGTCCCGACTCGGAGAGCGCCGGTGACCTGGGCACCACCCTCTTCGGTGAGCAGTACCCCACTCCCCTGTTGACCGCACCGATCGGGGTACTGGAACAGGTCCACCAGGAGGCCGACACAGCAGTGGCCCGTGGCGCCAACTCCGTGGGGGTGCCGATGGTGTTGTCCACCGCTGCCTCCACCCCGATGGAAGAGGTCGCCGAGATCGCCGACCCCTGGTGGTACCAGCTGTACTGGCCCAGTGACGACGCGCTCGCCGAGTCGTTCGTGCGCCGTGCGACCGCTGCCGGTGCCAAGGCGATCGTGGTCACCGCCGACACCAAGCGGTTGGGGTGGCGTCCGCGTGATCTGGCCCTGGGTCATCTGCCCTTCGTGCGCAGCCAGGGGACCGCGAACTACTTCTCCGATCCGGAGTTTCGTTCCCGACTCAAGGCGGACCCGGAGCCGGGCGGGGTGTTCACCGAGGCGGTCTTCCATTTCCTGGGGGCTTTTGCCTCGAGGTCGCTCAGCACGGACAACATCGCCCGGATCCGGCAGTGGACCGATCTGCCGATCCTGGTCAAGGGGATCGTGCGCGCGGACGAGGCCACGGAGTTGGCCGAGGTGGGCGTGGACGGGATCGTGGTGAGCAACCACGGCGGGCGCCAGGTCGACAACGCCGTGGCCGCACTGGACGCGCTGCCCGAGGTGGTCCGGGCCGTCGGCGATCGTGTCACCGTCCTGTTCGACTCGGGTGTGCGTTCGGGGGCGGACGTGGCCGTGGCCCTGGCTCTGGGTGCCGAGGCGGTACTGCTGGGCCGCCCGTGGGTGTACGGGCTTGCTCTGGACGGGGCCGCCGGTGTGGAGCACGTGTTGCGGTCGATCCTGGCCGAGCTGCAGATCACCGCCGAACTCATGGGCAAGGACGCCGCCGACCTGGATGCCTCCGACGTCACGCGCAGGAGCTGAGACGGTCCCGTAGCGGGACGTACCTGTTCACCGTGGTGATGCGGTTCACCATCCGGGAGGCCGCGACCAGGCGCCGAGTGGGGCCACGTCGGCCACGGTCGTAGCGGGCCAGTGCCCTGGCAAGGGTCGGTTCCTCGTTGAGTGCCGTGGCCAGGGCGACCGCGTCCACCAGGGCCTCGCATGCGCCACGGCCGAGATTGGGTGCCATGGCGTGGGCCGCGTCGCCGATGAGGACGTGGCGTCCCCGGGTGTAGGGACCAAAGGCGGGCAGGTCGTAGAGTTTCCGGCGATCGATCCCGTGGGGGTCGAGATTTTCGAGGACCTGCCCCACTTTTCCGTGCCAGCCGGCGAATTCTTTGCGCAGTACCGTCGCGTGGTCGGCGTTCCCGTGGGCGTCGACCCGTTCCTGGGCCAGGGCGGCGAACCAGTTGGTGGTGGCGGTGTCCATGGGGGTGACCCCGAAGAGTCTCCCTCTTCCCCAGTTCTCGGTGGCGTGCTCGACCCGGCCGGGCAGGGTGC
>DXDP01000041.1 GCA_019115445.1 Candidatus Nocardiopsis merdipullorum | reverse complement strand
TCGTTCTTTGTCTTTCTTCCGGTGGAAAGCGGGCACCCTTCGATCCTGCCCGATCGCTCTGTGTAGCGGCGTTCCGTCGAAGTCTCCGTGTTCTTGACCGTGCAGTGGCGTAGACCTGTGTGAATTCTCGTTCGACCGCCACAGTCGTGCCTCATCGACGGTCCGTCGGGGTGGGCCCTTCGGGGCCGGTGGGGTGAGTGCGGGGGAGGGAGGCATGGATCACCAGCTGGAGGGTGCCCCGCCTCAACCCTTGTGATCAGGCCGAAGGTACCCTGAGGGCAGGCCGCCGGGGCGCGTTCGAACACCTGGTCGCTGTGGACGATGTTCCACTCTGTCCTTTTTTGTGAAGTGGGGCGGGGGAGCACCCGCGGGGCGAGGTGGCGAGGTGTTCGGGGGATCAAAAAACGAGACAGGGCCACGCCGGGCGATCCCCGGTGCTGTCTGCGCGTCTCAGGGCGATCACGAAGCGAACGACAGTCGGAAAAATTTGCAAATATTCTCCTGGGGATAATTCCGGACAGTTCCGAGCATGTGTTGCATGTCACCTGTTCGTGAATCAGTGAAACTTATATGGTTTTGCTTAACTGTCGTTTAACAAAACAGAACAATAACGAGTGAATCAAGAACGTGGAGGCAGACCGCCCCGCGTCTCACGGAACTCACCTGTCCCCCGCCTGGAAAGGTTGACCTCGGGCATGAGCGATGACGAGAAAGAGCGCACAGTGGAGCTCCACCACGAGGGCGGAACCCTGGAATTGCCGGTGTTCACCGGTACTGAGGGTGAACGCACCATCGAGTTGAAGCCCCTGCTGGGCTCGACCGGTATGACCACGCTGGACCCGGGATTCGGCAACACCGCCTCGTGCAGCTCGAAGATCACCTATATCGATGGGGACGCAGGCATCCTGCGCTACCGCGGGTATCCGATCCAGGACCTTGCGGTGGGCAGCACCTTCGTCGAGGTGGCTTACCTGTTGATCTACGGCGAGCTTCCTGAGCCCGGAAAGCTCAAGGAGTTCTCCGACAAGCTGCGGGAGAACGCCGACATCCCGAACGACATGGGTACGCTCATCGACGCGTTGCCGCGCAACGGACACCCGATGGCCCTGATGTCCAGCATGACCAACACCCTGGCCGGTTACTACGAGGACAGCACGGACCCGGGGGACGAGGAGCAGATCGAACTCGCCACGATCCGGCTGATGGCCAAGCTGCCGACGATCGCGGCGCGGATCTACCGCAACTCGATCGGTGAGGCACCGATCGCCCCGGACCCGTCCCTCGACTACGTCGAAAACTTCGTCCGGATGACCTTCGGTGACGGCCGTGTCGACGGTGAACTCGGCGAACTCTTCCACAAGGCCGTCGACCTGTTGCTCATCCTGCACGCGGACCACGAACTCAACTGTTCCACCGCCACCGTGCGTGTCGTCGGCTCCTCGAAGGCCGACATCTTCGCCAGCATCGCTTCCGGCATCAGCGCCCTGTCCGGGCCCTCACACGGTGGGGCCAACCAGGCCGTGCTGGAGATGCTCGAGGACATTCGGAACTCGGGCGTCAGCGTCGAGGACTACCTGGAGCGCGTGAAGAACCGTGAGGTCCGCCTCATGGGCTTCGGCCACCGGGTCTACAAGAACTTCGACCCGCGCAGCAAGGAGATCAAGGAGCTGGCCGGCCAGATCCTCGACCGGCACGACAACCCGGAAGAGCTCTTCGAACTGGCGCTCAAGCTCGAGGCCGCCGCGCTGAAAGACCCCTACTTCACCGACCGCAAGCTCTACCCGAACGTCGACTTCTTCACCGGGGTCATCTACCGGGCCATGGGCTTCCCGACCAACATGTTCACCGTGCTGTTCACACTCGGCCGCCTTCCCGGCTGGATCGCGCACTACCGAGAGCAGCTGCACGACCCGGCCTTCCGGATCGCGCGTCCACGTCAGCACTACGTCGGTTCCGCGGAGCGCCGTTACCCCGGTCAGGGATAGCCGCTTCGGAAACCACGCAGATCACGCCCGCCCTTCCGTGGCCTGCTCCCGCGTCCTCAAGGACGTGTGGACGGCACGGCCGGGGCGGGCATCGTCTTCCCACGACCGGAAAGAACTACCACTTTCCTCATGATTTGCTCACGGCCTGTCGTCGATGTGCAACGTTGAGGGAAGTGGGCAGGATGCGGCCCCGGGACCGGCGGGCCCGTACCGGAGGGAGGGGACGATGGCCCGATATGCGCCGGCAGGCGACATGCTCGGTGAGCTGAGCAGGAACTGGTGGGTGGTGGTCCTTCGCGGTCTGATCGTGGCCCTCCTCGGGCTTGTGGTCGTCGTGTGGGTGCAGGCACTCCCCGAGGAAACCGCCTTGGTGGTGATGGCGGTGGTTTTCGGGCTGCTGGCCCTGGCGGACGGCCTGGCACTGGGATGGGTGGCCCTTCGCTCCGGGACGGGTGTGCGTGTCTCCCTCCTGGTCCGGGCGATCCTGGGTGTTCTGCTGGGCGTGCTCGCCATCGTCGTCCCCCTGCTCGTGGGGATCGCCCTGATCTACGTGGTCGGTGTTTGGTCGGTTGTCACCGGTATCGCCGAGATCATCACCGCGATCCGGTTGCGTGCGAACATCAGTTCCGAGTGGTTGTTGGTCTTCGCCGGTTCTTTGTCGGTGATGTTCGGGCTCTTGCTGTGGTTCTGGCCGTTGGAGGCTGCTCGTGTCATCGCCTTCGTGATCGGTGTCTACGCGATCATCCTCGGTGCCGTGATCGCCGCCGCAGGGGTTCGGCTCCGTGGTGCCGCGGATCTGCTCGCCCCGGAGTACGACAGCGAGTACGAGGGCAGGGACGAGGAAGGGTCCACCCCGAAGGGCGGGTCGGAGACCGAACGCCGTGGCCCGGCTCGCCGTCGAGGCCGTCACCGTGCCCCCAAGGACGGCAGGTCCTAGAGCATCGACGAAGTGGCCGTTCATGGCCCACGAGCGGTGCTCTCTTGTGGTGTGCACGGCACGACGTCAGACTCGTATGCCAAGCAGAGAGCGGAAGAAGGGGCTCGTTGCCCGGTTCGGGGGTCCAGGTGGCAAGAGAAAGAGTGGTGCAGCCTGTGCGGAACGAGCCGGGGTCGAAGAACCCACCCATGAGCTGGGAGGGTATCGATCACGCCCTGAATCGGGCCCAGGGTGAGGAAGTACGGTTCTCCCTGTACCTGGCGGACCTGGATCAGCACGTGAGTCACAGGTTGCTCCGGGAGACGAACCTGGTGGGCCGTACACGACGGCGCTGGGACCACGCCAAGACATACGTCCACGACCTGTGGAAGGTCCATGACGCCTTTGCCGCAGTACTGGAACGGGCCACCGAACTACGTGGGTCCGAACGGGCAGACGGTGCTCTGCAGAACCTACTGACCGAGATCCTGACCGGTCCCTCCGTCGAGATCCGGCCGGAAAAACAGCCCCCCGACGAGCACGATCCTTCGGAAGGATGCGTCGAACGCCTCACGACCGCGGAGGCGATCGCCCGGATGGAGAGCGACTTCTACGAGGCCACAGAGGTCATCTCGGCGGTGGAGACGGTCTGGGACGCTCTGTACCCACGATTGAGCGAACTCGAGACGACGTGGCAGGAGATCGGCACCCTGTCCGACATGATCGGACTCGGCGAAGAGGAGTACGAAGAACTCCGAGGACGTCTCCGTCACAGCGAGAGGACGGTTCGGCAGGACCCCCTTCGCCTGGTGGAGGACGGACGCGTCGACACCTCCGTCCTGGAGGAGTCGCGTGTCCTTCTGGAGCGTGTCCGTGGCGAACTGCGTGATGCCCTACGGATGCGTGACTCCTACACAGAAGGTGTGGAACGGTTGAACTCGGCGATCGACGACGTCCAGGAGACCATCGAGCGGTGCGTCCGGCTCCGGGAACAGGTCGTCATGAAGATCGCCTCCCCGGTCGCTGTGTCCATTTCGGACCCGATACCCGAACTACGCCGGGGGATCGCCGAGATGGGGGAGCTGCGTACTCGAGGCAGATGGCGTGAGCTCGGTGCGCGCCTTGGTGGACTGCAGCGCAAAGTGCACGAGGCGGCCGACAACGCACGGGAGAGTGAGGCGAACCTGACCGGACTCCTGGAGCGCAGAGCCGAATTGCGGGGGCGCCTGAACACCTACCGGGCCTGGGCGGTCCGTCTCGGCCTGGCCGACCGGGAACGCCTTTCCGAACTGCACGGACAGGTCCACCGGGAGTTGTGGGCAACACCTTGCGACCTACGTGCGGCCACGGTCGCACTGGCGTCCTATCTCCGGGTACTTCAGGAGCTTTCCGGAAACACCTCGCTCACGGAGCGAACCATATCGGGTACATGGGCGTCAGACCGCGAGAGCGATGGTGGTGTGAGTAGATGATCAAGTGCACGGCCCCCGGCTGCCACGGTTGGG
>DXDP01000420.1 GCA_019115445.1 Candidatus Nocardiopsis merdipullorum | reverse complement strand
TCGGTCTCGCGCGCGAGTCGCGCCGAGGCGGAGATCTGGTCGGCGAAGTACTCGGCGAGGAGTTCTTGGTCGTGGGAACCGGTCAGCAGCAACGGGGTGAGGGCTTCGCGGCCCGGTGCACCGAGCCGACCGTAGGGATCCATGCCCGGGTGCAGGCGCAGGCGCAGCCGCCATCCGCTCTTGGGATCTCCCCTGTCGAAGTCGACGGCTGCAACAGCGGCCAGTGGTACGGAGCAGTGCGCCAGCGCCCGGTACAGGCTCGGGACCTTACGTCCCGTGCCGAACAGGACGGTGACCCGTTCTTCGTCCAATCGCCAGGTTCCGTGGTGACCGCGCAGCTCTTCCATGGCTCTTCATCCTAGGTTGTGTCGCTTCGAAAACTCCGCTCCGTTTCGGGTCCGACTCCGTGCGGGTATCGGCCGTTCCGTTACCGGGTAGAAATTGGACCACCGTCCGTCTCGGACGGGGTGCCCACGCGGCCGGCACCTCGTGAAACGACTCGGGTGGTCGGCCGCGTGTGCCGGTGGCCCCGTCCCCGAACCGGAAGGTCCACTGTGATGGTCAAAGACCGGTCCGCCGCGGGCGCGGCGGAGTTTCGTGCCGCACGTGACCTGCTCCTGGAGCATCGACTGGATCAGCCCACCGCGCACCAGATGTTCACCTGGCCACGAACGGAATCGTTCAACTGGGCGCTCGAACATTTCGACGAGGTCGCCAAGACCCGGCCCGACCGAACCGCACTGTGGATCGTCGGTGAGCAGGACGAGAACAAGTACACCTACCGGCACATGTCCTTGCGTTCCAACCAGGTGGCGAACTGGTTGTACAGCCAGGGTGTGCACCCCGGTGACCGGATTCTGGTCCTGCTCGGTGACCAGGTGGAGTTGTGGGAGCTGTTGCTGGCGGTGATCAAGTTGGGCGCGGTGGTCTCTCCCGCGCCCCCGTCCTTGACCGAGAGCGAGCTGGTGGATCGACTCGATCGCGGCAGCATCTCGCACGTGGTGTGCGCGGCCTCCGAGACGGAGAAGTTCACCCACCTGCAAGGCCACTGGACACGGATTTGTGTCGGTTACGTGGAGGGGTGGCTGAGCTATCCCGATTCCGAGTACGCGGGTCTGGAGTTTCAGCCGCCGTACTCGACAAGTGTGGACGACCCGTTACTGCTGTACTTCACCGCCGGAACCACCTCGACCCCCAAGCTGGTCACCCACACGCAGGGCTCCTATCCGATCGGCCACTTGTCGACCATGTACTGGATCGGGCTCCAGCCGGGAGACATACACCTGAACTCCGCCTCCCCGGGGTGGGCCAAACATGCCTACAGCAGCGTGTTCGCCCCGTGGAACGCGGAGGCGACGGTGCTGGTCGTGTCACAGGACCGGTTCGACCCGAAGCGACTCCTCCACGAACTCTCCCACCGGGGCGTGGACACATTCTGTGCGCCACCGACGGTGTGGCGGCTCTTCCTCCAACAGGACCTGGCGTCGTGGCAGGTGGGGTTGCGCGAGGCAGTGGCCACCGGGGAACCGCTCAACGCCGAAGTGGTGCAACAGGTCCGACGGGCCTGGGACCTCACGGTGCGCGACGGTTTCGGTCGGACCGAGACGGCGCTGCTGATCGGCAACGGGCCGGGGCAGGTGGTCATACCCGGTTCGATGGGCAGACCCATGCCCGGGTACGACATCGAATTCGTCGATCCCGTCACCGACGAACCGGTCCCGGAGGATACGCCCGGGGAGATCTGCGTGGACCTCGATCCCGAGCCCGCGGGGGTGATGAAGGGGTACAGCGACGATCCCGACCTCAGTCGCACGAACTCCCGTGGCCTGCGATACCGAACCGGAGACATCGCCATTCGCCAGGAGGACGGCTACATCACCTATATCGGCCGAGCCGATGATGTGTTCAAGGCCTCGGATTATCGCGTCTCACCATTTGAAATAGAAAGCGTTCTCGTCGAACACGAATACGTGGCGGAGGCCGCTGTCGTTCCTTCCCCCGATCCGATGCGCATGTCGGTGGTCAAGGCGTTCGTGTCCTTGGTCGACGGGGCGCCCGCCGAGGCCAGTACCGCGCACGCGATCCTGAATCACGCCAAGAACCGTCTGACACCGTACAAGCGGGTACGACGTGTGGAGTTCACCGAACTGCCCAAGACGGCCTCGGGTAAGATTCGTAGAGTGACGCTGCGCCGGGCCGAGGCCGAACGCGGCACCGTCACCGACGGGTCGCGCAATCCGCACGAGTTCTGGGAAGAGGATTTTGCGGGCTGATCGGAGCCATGGTGAATCATCAAAAAATACGTCTCACCAAGTGAGACGAAAAGCTGATGCGGTGCCGTGGAAATCATCACTTGCGCTCCGCGTTCATGCCCGTGCGCGCCAGTGTTCACAAGGCAATACGAACGGACCGGACCAAGGGGAACAATGACCAGCACGAACGACACACGGGTAGCCAGCTACCAGCCGCTCATCGCCCCCAAGGACCTGCTGTCCGAACTCCCACTCTCCCCGGAGAGCAACGCCTTGGTGGAGAACGCACGCGCCCAGATCAAGCGAGTGCTCGACGGTGAGGACGATCGCCTTCTGGTCGTGGTGGGCCCGTGCTCGGTACATGATCCCGAATCGGCCATGGACTACGCCCGGCGCCTCAAGGCCCTGGTGCCCTCGGTGCGCGACGAGTTGTGCGTGGTGATGCGGGTCTACTTCGAAAAGCCTCGTACGACCGTGGGGTGGAAGGGTCTGATCAACGACCCCGCGCTGGACGACACCTACGACGTCCACCGTGGCCTGCGCACCGCACGCACGCTGCTGTTGGACATCAACGCGCTCGGTGTACCCGCGGGCACCGAGTTCCTCGACCCGATCACCCCGCAGTACATCGCGGACGTGGTCTCCTGGGGCGCGATCGGTGCCCGCACCACCGAAAGTCAGGTGCACCGTCAGCTCAGCAGCGGTCTGAGCACACCGGTCGGGTTCAAGAACGGCACCGACGGTGACGTCCAGGTCGCGGTGGACGCGGTGGGCGCGGCCGCGGCCTCCCACACCTTCTTCGGGGTGGATCCCCACGGCGCCGGATCCGTCGTGGTCACCGAGGGCAACCCCGACTGCCACGTGATCCTGCGTGGTGGTCGCGGCGGCCCCAACTTCGAGGCACCGTTGGTCGATTCCGCCCTGGAGGTGATCGAGAGCTCCGGGCTGCCGCGCCGCCTGATGATCGACGCCAGCCACGCCAACAGTGGCAAGGACCACAAGCGTCAGCCCGGTGTGGCCGCCACGATCGGCGAGCAGGTCGCCGAAGGGCAGAAGGGCATCATCGGTGTGATGCTGGAGAGCTTCATCGAAGAGGGCAACCAAAAACTCGAGGACCCGGCGGAACTGGCCTACGGCCAGTCCATCACCGACAAGTGCATGAGCTGGGAAACCACCGAGGGTGTACTGGAAAACCTGGCCGAGGCGGTCCGACAGCGCCGCAAGAACGCCTCCTGACCCCGGCTCGACGGGGCGGGCGGACCGCCTCGTGGTCGCCTTGTCCTCGCGTGCCCCCTGCACGTCCACGTGGGCCGGGTGCTTGCGGTGGTCACCGGCCGGCCGTCCTCTGCTCCCGGATGTCCTTGACGGTCCTTCCACCCTGAACGACCAGCACGACGTTGTCCGGGTCACCGAGCAGGGAGATGTCGGTGAGTGGATCACCTTCGCACACCACCAGGTCGGCGTGTTTGCCGGGCTCCAG
>DXDP01000419.1 GCA_019115445.1 Candidatus Nocardiopsis merdipullorum | reverse complement strand
GATCCTCGGCCTGCCCGACGAGCCCTTCGCCGTCGAGGACTCGGTCCTCGAACACACCCGCAAGGCCCTGGACCGGGGCCGCAGGGCGCGCGGCGATTGGGAAACCACCTTCGAGGCCTGGCGCCGTGGTGCGGGCGAGCACGGCGAGCTCTACGACCGTCTGCAAGCCGGTGAGTTGCCCAAGGACTGGGAGAAGTCCCTGCCTTCCTTCTCCGCGGGCCAGGAGATGGCCACCCGTAAGGCCGGCGGTGAGGTACTCAGTGCCATCGCACCGCTCCTGCCCGAACTGTGGGGCGGTTCGGCCGACCTGGCCGGTTCCAACAACACCACGCCCAAGGGTGAGCAGTCCTTCCTGCCCTTCGACCGGGCCAGCAGTATGTTCCCCGGTAACCCGTACGGCCGGGTGCTGCACTTCGGTGTCCGTGAGCACGGTATGGGTTCGATCCTCAACGGCATCGCCCTGCACGGCCCGACCCGCCCCTACGGCGGCACGTTCCTGGTCTTCAGCGACTACATGCGTCCGGCCGTGCGCCTGGCCGCTCTGATGAAGCTGCCCGTGACCTACGTGTGGACGCACGACTCCATCGGCCTGGGTGAGGACGGTCCCACACACCAGCCGATCGAGCACCTGTGGGCGCTGCGTGCCATCCCCGGTCTCGACGTGATCCGGCCGGCCGACGCCAACGAGACGGCCGTGGTCTGGCGCAAGATCCTGGAGACCTCCGATCGCCCGTCCGCACTCGCCCTGACCCGCCAGAACCTGCCGGTGCTGGACCGTTCCGAGTACGCGCCCGCGGAAGAGGCGGTCAAGGGTGCCTACGTGCTGGCCGAGGCCTCCGGGGGCACACCCGCGGCGATCGTCATCGCCACCGGCAGCGAGGTGCCCATCGCGTTGGAGGCCCGCAAGGAGCTCGAGGCCGACGGCACACCCACCCGCGTGGTCTCGATGACGTGCGTGGAGTGGTTCGAGGCGCAGAGCAAGGAGTACCGCGAGCAGGTGCTGCCCTCCTCGGTGCGTACCCGGGTGTCGGTGGAGGCCGGGGTCTCCCTGGGTTGGCGTTCTTACATCGGCGACACCGGTGTTTCCGTGAGCCTGGAACACTTCGGTGCCTCGGCCCCGTACCAGGTCCTTTACGAGAAGTTCGGGATCACCTCCGAGGCCGTGGTCGCCGCGGTGCGCGAGAGCGCGGCCAAGGTCGGACGCTGATCCGCACGGGCCCGGCGGGGTGTCCCGTCGGGCCCGCGTCCCTTCGGCCCATGTGCGAGAACGGGCGTTCAATGCCTGTAAGGAAGGCGCGACAAATCATGAGCAACAACGCACTCAAGGCCCTGTCCGAGTCCGGTGTGTCCGTCTGGCTGGACGACATCAGCCGCGAACGCCTGCGGACCGGCAACCTGGCGAAGCTGATGTCCACCCACCACGTCGTGGGGGTGACCTCCAACCCGACGATCTTCGACAAGGCCTTGGCCGAGGGCGACGCCTACGACGAACAGGTCCACGACCTGGCCTTGCGAGGTGTGTCCCTCGACGAGGCGGTACGGCTGCTGACCGCCTACGACATCCGTTGGGCCGCCGACACCCTGCGTCCGGTCCACGAGGACACAGAACGCAAGGACGGCCGGGTCTCCCTGGAGGTCGACCCTCGTCTTGCCGGTGACACCGAACGCACCATCGCCGAGGCCAAGGCCCTGTGGTGGCTGGTGGACCGGCCCAACCTGATGATCAAGATCCCGGCCACCGCCGAAGGTCTGCCCGCGATCACCCAGGTCCTCGGACAGGGCATCAGCGTCAACGTCACCCTGATCTTCTCGCTGGAGCGTTACCGCCAGGTCATGGATGCCTACCTGGAGGGGATGGAGCTGGCCCGGAGCAACGGCCACGACCTGTCCCGCATCCAGTCGGTGGCGTCCTTCTTCGTCAGCCGGGTCGACGCCGAGGTCGACAAGCGACTGAAGGCCATCGGTACCGAAGAAGCCACAGCACTCCTGGGACGGGCGGCCATCGCCAACGCCCGTCTGGCCTTCCAGGCCCACGAAGAGGTCTTCGACAGCAAGGAGTGGCACGCCCTGGCCGCGCACGGCGCCCGCCCACAGCGTCCACTGTGGGCCTCCACCGGGGTCAAGGACCCCGCTTACGAGGACACCCGTTATGTCACCGAGCTGGTGGCGCGAGACACCGTCAACACGATGCCGCAGGCCACCCTCGATGCGACCGCCGACCACGGTCGGATCACGGGAAACACCGTTCTGGGCACCTATGATCAGGCACACGCCGACTTCGCCGCCCTGGAAAGCGTCGGTGTGAACCTCGTCGACGTGTTCGCACACCTCGAGCGCGACGGCGTCACCAAGTTCGTCAGCTCCTGGGAGAGTCTGCTCGAGGCTCTGTCCGCCAAGCTCGAATCGTCGACCTGAGATACGGGTTTTCGACCCCCACGGCTTCGGTGCCGGCCACAGGCGGGCACCGAGGCCGTGTCTTCCCACAGCCACTTTCGACAGGAAGACCATAATCCGTGAAAGAACCGGTGATGCCGGGAGCGGTACCCAACCCGCTCCGCAACGCCCTGGACCGCAGACTTCCCCGGATCGCCGGGCCCAGTGTGCTGGTGCTGTTCGGGGTCACGGGCGACCTGGCCCGCAAGAAGCTGCTACCGGCCATCTACGACCTGTCCAACCGAGGCATGCTCCCGCCGGGTTTTGGTCTGGTGGGTTTTGCCCGCCGCGACTGGGCGGACCAGGACTTCGCCGAAGAGGCCTACCAGGCAGTGCGCAAGTACGCACGGACCCCGTTCCGGGAGGACGTGTGGCGCCAACTCAGCGAAGGTGTGCGATTCGTCCAGGGTGAACTGGACGACGACGAGTCCTTCGACACACTGGTCCGCACCGTGCGCGAGTTGGACCAGGCACGGGGCACCGGTGGAAACTACGCCTTCTACCTGTCGCTGCCCCCCAAGTTGTTTCCGACCGTGGTCACCCAGCTCAAACGCTCGGGGCTGGCCGAACCTCCGAAGGAGGGCCCACAGGGCAGTCGTCCCTGGCGTCGGGTGGTGATCGAAAAACCCTTCGGTCACGACCTGGCCAGCGCACAGGAACTCAATGCGGTCGTCGACGAGGTCTTTCCACCCTCATCGGTGTTTCGTATCGACCATTACCTGGGCAAGGAGACCGTCCAGAACATCCTGGCCCTGCGCTTCGCCAACACCCTGTTCGAGCCACTGTGGAGCCGTAACTACGTCGACCACGTGCAGATCACCATGGCCGAGGACATCGGTGTGGGTGGCAGGGCGGGTTACTACGACGGTATCGGTGCGGGCCGTGACGTCATCCAGAACCATCTGCTGCAACTGTTGGCCCTGGTGGCCATGGAAGAACCCGTCTCCTACAGCGCGGACGCGATCCGTGCCGAGAAGGAGAAGGTGCTCTCCGCCGTCTCGCTGCCCGAGAATCTGGGGACCGGGACCGCACGCGGCCAATACACCGCCGGTTGGCAGGGCGGCGCGGCGGTGCGGGGCTACCTGGACGAGGACGGGATCCCCTCCGACTCGGTCACCGAGACCTACGCCGCCCTGAAGCTGTCGGTGGGCACCCGACGTTGGTCGGGCGTACCGTTCTACCTGCGTACCGGAAAGCGGCTGGGCCGTCGGGTCACCGAGGTGGCACTGGTGTTCCAGGCCGCGCCGCAGCAACTGTTCGCGCGTTCGGACGTCAGCGAACTGGGACAGAACGCCTTGGTCCTGCGCATCCAGCCCGACGAGGGCGTGACACTGCGCTTCGGCTCCAAGGTGCCCGGCGCCTCCATGGAGGTACGCGACGTCAGCATGGACTTTGCCTACGGTCAGTCCTTCACCGAGGCCAGCCCAGAAGCCTACGAAAGGCTCATTCTGGACGTGCTCATCGGTGACCCGCCGTTGTTCCCTCGCCAGGAGGAGGTCGAATTGTCCTGGCGCATCCTGGATCCCGTCCAGGAGTTCTGGGCCAAGAACGGCAAGCCGGAGCAGTACGGGTCGGGTACCTGGGGGCCGTCCTCCGCCGAAGCCCTGCTCGCCCGGGACGGACGCCAATGGAGACGACCGTGACCAGCCACAAGACCACGGGGAGACCCCGATGACGCTCTACCTTCCGCGCACCACCACGGCGCAGATCACCGAAGCGCTCATGGCCGAGCGGCTCAGCGTGGGCGGTGGCGCCATGAACATGGTGTTGACCCTGGTCATCGTCACCGACGAGGCCGATCACTACGATGCTGTGCGTGCTGCGACCGAGGCCGGCCGTGAACACCCTTCCAGGGTGATCGCGCTGATCCGCCGTGACCCGAACACCGACCCCGCCATCGATGCCGAGATCCGTAGACCGGGAACCTCCGGACCGGGTGAGGCGATCCTGCTGCGCCTGTACGGACCGCTGGGCGAGCACCCCGATTCGGTGATCACCCCTTTGCTGGTTCCCGAAGCGCCCGTGGTGGTCTGGTGGCCTGGCCAGGGGCCCTCCGACCCGGCCTCCGACCGTGTGGGCGAGTTGGCCCAACGGCGTATCACCGATGCATCACGCGCTTCCGACCCGTTGCACGACCTGCTGGAGCGGGTAGCCCATTATCGCCCGGGAGACACGGACCTGGCCTGGACCCGGCTGACGCCGTGGCGTTCTCTCCTGGCGAGTGCGATGGATCAACCGTGCGGATGGGTGAGTTCGGCCTCGGTCACCGCCGAGGAGCATCACCCGGGTGCCGAACTACTGACCGCATGGTTGTCGGAGCGTTTGGAAGTGCCGGTGGAACGTGCCTTTTCCTCGGGCCCGGGGCTGACGGAGGTGCGTTTGACCACCGATCTGGGGGAGATCGTTCTTTCTCGGGCGGACGAGAGCACGGCCACGCTCTCCCGGTTCGGTCAACCGGACCAGACCGTGGCCCTGGGTTCGCGCAGCGCCTCCATGGCCCTGGCCGAGGAACTGCGCCGTTTGGACGCCGACGAAATCTACGCGAGTACGGCCCGACATCTGAGGGCCATGATCGTTGAAAACGGAGCACGAGGATGAGTGAACCGGAGATCAACCGGCACCCCGACGCCAAGGCCTTGGCCGTTGCGGTCGCCGATGAGCTGATCCGACAGCTCCAGGCCGCGGTGGCCGACCGAGGGGTGGCCCACCTGGTACTGACCGGAGGCGGTATCGGTATCGCGGTACTGGCCGAGTTGCACCGCACCGCCCGGCGGGTCGGCCTGGACTGGTCGAACATCCACCTGTGGTGGGGTGATGAACGTTTCCTGCCGGACCGGGACCCCGAACGCAACGAGACACAAGCGCGTGAGGCCCTGCTCGACCACATCGACATCCCCCCGGAGCAGGTGCATCCGATCCCGGCGTCCGATGCCACGGACGGGGCCGATGTGGATCATGCGGCCACCCGCTACTCCCAGGAGTTGGCGGTGGCGGCTCACGGTGAGGGGCCGGTGCCCCGCTTCGACGTGTGTTTGCTCGGGGTGGGGCCCGACGCACACGTGGCGTCGTTGTTCCCGGGGCTGCCGCAGGTGCACGACGACGAGGCCGCCGTGGTGGGGGTGCGCGACTCGCCCAAGCCGCCGCCGTTGCGAGTCACGATGACGCTGCCTTCCCTGCGCCGCGCACGCCAGGTGTGGTTGCTGGTCTCGGGCGGGTCCAAGGCCGAGGCGGTGCGCCTGGGCGTGGCCGGTGGTGACCCCGAGGAGGCCCCGGTGGCCGGTGCGCGTGGTAGTGAGCGCACGGTGTTCTGGCTGGACCAGGAAGCAGCGGCCCAGCTCTGACATTCCCGTACACGGAATTCGCCTCGGACGGAAAGTTTTCCGTCCGAGGCGGGCCCGTCTTCGGGGTCGGACGGGTTCGTCGCACACCGATGGACGGGGTTCGGGACGCGGGGCTGTTTCTGGGACCCGGGCCGTTCGGTACGGGTCATCGGCAAGGTCGGCCCACTCCTTGCGGTTCGCCTTTTCTCATACGTTCGATCAGGTGGGCGGATCGCTCCTCGGGCCGTCGTCGGCCGACGATGCGGGCGGAGCCGTCCGTCGAGCCCGCGTCACACTCAGGGTCAACACCGTGAACAGTGTGGCGGCAAGCAGGGCGTAGGGGCCCGGCCCTCGGAAGAGGGAGAGTAGGCTCGCACCGAAGAAGAGCGGGGTCAGCCCCATGACGGCGAGCACGGCTGTCAGGGCCGCGGTGATCCCACAGGTCCACAGTGGCCAACAGGCCCCTCGACCGCTCGGGTGCACCAGGACGACGGCGGCGAGCGTCGGGATCAGGGCAAGGGCGGCGGGCAGCAGGACCCAGGCCAGGTCTTTCGGTGTCGGACCTGCAAGGTCGGCGAACAAGGTACCGCCGGTGACGGTCAGGTGGGCCCCGCCCACCAGCAGGGCGGAGGCAGCGGCCGACCAGCCCAGGGGACGGGACACCGCCATGGAACGATCCTTCAATCCGCTCTCTCCTTGTCACCACATGTCTCACCGGCGCCTCCGGGTGAGGGCGGTTGTCGAGGCGGGTCCCAAGGCCTCGGACACAGCTTCAACGGGGACAGAGCATATCGTTCTCGGGCATCTCTTCCGCCAGGAGATAAGCGTTCGCGATCTCCTCGACACATTCACTGCGGCCCTCGCCGTAAAGGGTGTGGCCCGCGCCCTCGTAGGTGACCAGGTGGGCGTTGCCCAACTGATCCGCGAGCTCCTCCGACCAGGCGTAGGGGGTGGTGGGATCCCCGACCGTACCGATGACCATCAGGGGTGGGGCGCCCTCCACCGCGATGTCCTCGGGCATCTCCTCGGTCTTCGGCCAGTAGGCGCACGGCAGTTGGTCCCACACGGCAGTGGGGTCCAAAAGAGGTGCCAGGTTCTCGGAGATCCGTGCGGCATCGAGGTATTCCCACGGGTCCGGGGAGTCCCGACGGTCGGCACAGTTGACCGTGGTCAGGGCCGCTTGGGGGTCGGTGTGTTCGGTGATGGGTTCGGGATCGACGGGTTCGACCTCCCAGGGCGAGCCGAAAGTGTTCTCGTAGAGGTCGTCGAGCAGTTCCTCCGAGGTGTCGGTGTCCCCGTTGTCCAGAGCGGTCAACAGTGCGGCGAGCAGGTCCCAGCTCTCTTCTCGGTACAGCTCCATACCGAACATCAGGAACAACAGTTCGCCGTCGACGGGCACGCCGTGGGCCGTGGCGGGCTCCTTCCGAAGCCCGTCCAGGATGTCTTTCATATGAGCGTTGGCCGTGGTCGGATCGGTGAAGGGACAGTCGTCCACGGTGGCCGTGCAGTGATCGGCGAACATGTGCCAGGTGTTGCGGAAAGCGGCCGCTCTGCCCAGGGCCGAGTCGATACCGCTGCCGTTGGTGAGTACTGCTGCGTCCAGGACCATGGCCCGGGTGCGCTCGGGGAAGGTGTCGGCGTACAAGGCACCGATGCGAGTGCCGTAGGAGTACCCGACGAAGGTGAGCTTGTCGTCACCGAGAGCATCACGCAGGATGTCGAGGTCCTCCACCACGTTGACCGTGCCCATGAGGGCGAGGAAATCCTCACCCACCACGTCCGCACAGCTGTCGGCATAGGCACGGGCGGCTTTTTCGAAGGGCGCCAGGTCCTTGCGGGTCATGTCCCGGGGATGGGGTGCGCGTTGTTGGGCGTCGAGCAGCGCGTACCGGTCTCCACAGGCAAAACCTTCGCTCCCACCCACGCCGCGAGGGTCGAAGGCGACCAGGTCGAAGGCGTCCAGGATCCTGTCGTCGAATCGGGGGGTGTGGAGCGCCGAGACGCCGGAGACCCCGGGTCCTCCGAAGTTGAGTACCAGGGAGCCCCGGTGTTCGTCCGTTTCTTCGCGGGCGGGGTGCCGGACCACCGCCATCTCGAGTGTGCGGCCGTCCGGCTCGTCGGGGTCGAGAGGAACGGTGACGGTACCGCACTCCAGTGCCTCCACCCACTCGAGATCGGTACCGGTCCCGGTGAGTTGTGTGGCCTCTTCGTGGCCGTGGCACGCCGACCAGTCGATCGTCTGCCCGGCAAAGGGGTTCTCCGTCTCCCCCGCGCATCCTGCGAGCAGGAGGAGCACCAGTGCCCAGGCCCCCACGTACCGCATGCGTCTTCCCTTCCCCGTACGCACCTTTCCATCCTGACCCGGGGCCGCTCAGGAGGGGAGGTGACCAAGCGGTGGGTCGGACAAACACCGGTAGCACCTGCCTGTTTCACAGACCCCCGACGTCGATGTCCAACAGGTCCGGGAGCATGTCGGGGTCGGCGGTGGCCACCAACGGATGCAGTGGGTCACCGAAACGGATGCCTGCCGGTTCGCGGCGGTCGCCGGGATCGGTGTGGGTGATCCAGTCGACGAGTTCGACGGCGCGGCTGACGTCACCTCCCGGACGGGTCAGGGCCACAACGGTGCCGGCCACGTCACAGCGCAGGTTGAGGTACATGGTGGCGGCAAAGACACTCTGTGCCCATGCTCCCGGGGAGACGGTGTGGGTGCGTTTCCCGCGGGTGCGGCGCCAGGCCGGTGCGGCCAGGCCGACCGCACGGTCGTCGAAGGTGAGTATCAGGCTGGGGCGTTCGGCGACAACACCTGTCTCCACCGATCCGGTGAGCGCGGTGTCGGTCCACACCTCGACCGGCCCCCGGGCCGCACGTTCCAGAGTTTCTCGGGCTGCTTGCAAGAGTTCGGTGTCGACGTGGTCGGAACGATCCGGCAACGGGCCGTCCAGGGGTACGTGGTCGGGCAGGACCAGGGACCAGTCCACCCCGGCACGCCCGTGCAGCGGGAGTTCGCCATGGGTCAAACACACCAGGCTGCGTCTACGGGCGAGCTGGTAGGTCGCGCAGGCTCCGGCCCGGCGGGCAGCCAGGGCCAGTCCCAGACTCATCGCCTTGGTTCCGGTGGTGAAGTCGACGACGACGGGGCCCTCGCTCGCCTCGGTGATCCATCGGTGTGCGGTGTCGGCGACAGCGTCGGCGTCGGAGCCGTCAACGGGTTCGGGGGTGAAACGGACGCGGTCGCGGTACCCCTCGGACTTCAACTGTGCGGCGTCGGCGGGAGAGACGTTCGGGTTCTCCAAGGTGTGGAGGATGCGTGCGGCGGCCTCCCGCACGTGGCCGCGCAGTCCCTGTTTGGAGGACAGGATCAGGGCCCGGGTCGGTCGGTGGGCATGGATCGCGGTGAGTGTTCCCAGTCGGCTGCCGCCCAAAGAGGTGACGAGGACGGGGTCGTCACCGTGGCCCGGGTGGTGCTCGGGGGGGTCCACCCCCGGCGGGTGGATCGTGGACGGCAAGGTGGTGGTCGGCTCCGTCCCACCCAGGCCGGGGAAGAAGGTCTTGCGTAGATCTTCGAAGGAAGTCAGGCGGCGCAGTAGGTCGTCGAGGTTCCACACGTGGACGTTGCGTGCGGACAGGGCCGGGTTGTAGGCGGTGATCTCCTCCCGCAGGTGGGGGGCGGGGGGCCCGGAGTGGACGAAGAGCACGGAGACGGCCTGACCGAACACACGACGGGCCTTGGCCACGGTCCATCCGGCACGGGCGATCACGTCGTCTGGGCGTGTCTTGGTCTCCACGCACAGGACACGATGGCGGTGGCGTACCACGGCGTCGAAGTCGGCGATGGATCGTTCGGGCCGGTACGGGTCGACGACCTGCCTGGGACCAAGGACCTCTGTGTGTTCGTCCCGACTCAGGTGGCGGCGCAGGTGGGCCACCACACGTCCTTCGGCGACCACTCCGCGACGTACCGCGTGGGTCATGTCGGGGTGTCGGGCCATCAGGGCCTGCCTGCCGCCCTGGACGAACAGGCGGACGGGTTCGGGGTCACGATCCTCCCGCCAGTGGGCGCCGTGGATCTCGGCAAGGGTCGCCAGGTCGACGCCCTTGCTGTGCACGGGCAGGCCGGGGCAGGAGCTGTCGGCACTTCGCAGCAGGTCGTGGGTGGCATCGAGGTAGTGACGCAGGCGTCGAGAGCCGGGGTGGCTGTCCTCGGGCAGAACCTGTTCGTGGAAGAGTGCGGCGACCACACTCATCACCTTGGTGCCGCCGGTGTAGTCGAGCCGCCAGGGTCGCCCACCGGTCTTTGTGTGGAAGTGCTCGAGGGTCTTGTACACACGGCGTGGATCGTGCGGGTCGGGTCCCACGCTCAGCACACGGATCGAGCGGGGAAAGGAAGAAAGACGCTCCAGGGCCACGGCGACCCGGTGGGCCGCCGGTGCCGTGTCGTCACTGGCGATCAGGGTCAGATGGGTGCTGGGCAGGGTGAGCGCGGACAGGAGCGCGGGGGTGGGGTTCTGTCCCACCAGGACGACGGTGATGCGAGGGGTGGTCACAACTTCTCTTTTCGAAAACAGGGATTTTCGAAAAACACGGTGCCGAAGAGCGGAGCTGCGTTTCTCCTCCGCCCCACGACTTTATACGCGTGGCACGACAGATGCTCAGGAAGTCACTTTCTTCACAGAAGAACCACTGATCACAAAAGAACGACAGGCGGTCACCACACCTTTTCCGTCGCGTACCAGATCGGAAGGGACCAGCAGGTCACGGCGTTCGGGGTGGGCAAAACCCACCACGGAGGACACGATGAACCAAACCCCCTCCTGCGGTTCGGGGAGGTTGGCCCGGGTGCGTTCCTCGGCGATCAGCGGAACGCCCTCCGGTACTCCCGCCACACGGGCGATCCGCACGCGTACGGCTTCGACCCGAGCCGGAACGTCCGCACGAGGCCAGCGTTGGATGACACGTGAGCTGTCGTCCACGATCGTCACCATGTGCGGTGTCAGGTTGACCACCGGCATCCGGAAACCTCCGTCCCTCTCGGCCCTGCGAGGCCGGCCGTTCCCTGCACGGCCTGTCCCGACAGCCCCACCCTGGGCTCTCACCGCACTCTCTCGGACACAACACGCACCACCTCGTCGACGTGAAGGAGCAGGCAGCAGCAACACCCGACGAGGAATATGTGGCCTTTTGTGAACTTCTTCGGAGTCATGTCGCGCTCCACGATCGAGATCGACAATTGACACTTGTGCTCACGCGGATCTATTTTGTCGTATGACCTCCCGTTCACGCGGGGGTGTCGGAAAAGGTCTCTCGATTCTCTGTACATGCGTTTCCCCGGAGGGCTGGGGAAGCGTCCCAGCCCCGGAATATCCGGGGAGAAGAGTTCGTGAGCACGCACCACTGTTCCGCCTGGGAGTTGTTCCGCTCGGCCACCTTCCTGCGCGTCTTCGCACGCGCCGTGGGGTGCGGGCCCTGCTCCACCGACGGAACCGCACAAGCCTGCCCGGGACACTCCGAGCAGTTCTACAACTATGTGGACCTGTGCGCCGAGCACTGCCCGTGCCCGGAACACAGGGGGGACCCCGACAGCGTGATCGCCGTGCGCATGAAGAATGCGGCACCGATCCGCCGGAACGTCGTGGGCACCACCGGACGGGCCGGCGAGCACGTCGATCGCGGCGCCGCGCACCATCTGCGTGACGCCCTCGACGACGTGCGTCGAGATCGTTCCTACAAGAACCTGCGCCGGGTCTACCCCCAGCGCTCCGCGAACGGCACGGTCCGCTGTGCCTTTTCCGAGCGTCCCCGCCGATGGGCCCAGCGCCGTGACGTCGCCCGGGTGGCCTCCGACGTCGTGGAACAGGAGGCCCTGGCCATGCTCGTGCTGACCGCCGGCTGGGGAAACCCGGCCGCCGACCTGCCCGAGGACATCCACCCTGGTGAGTCGGTCTCCTTCACCGAGGACGGCAGCGCGGTGCCCGTCGCCGACCTGCACGGACGATCGGTGGACGAGGAACGTGAGCCTCCGCTGGTGTCCACCGCCACCGGTGACTACCTCCTGCGCAAACTCTCCGAACTGGCCTCGGGTCGGGACGCCGACCCCGGACGTACCCCCGACCAACAGCGACGTCTGCTCCTGCGTCGACTCCTGCCCGAGCTGAACGGTGAGGAGTTGGCTCGGCGTCTGACCGGGGTGTTGGGCCGGATGTCGGTGGACATGCCCACGCACTTTCGTCTGGTCCAGCAGGCACGGGGGCGGGCGCGCAGCGCTCCCTACTCCCCCGTCCTCGAACGCGAGGAAACAGTCATCCCGGAACAGGAGCGACGCCAGGTCCTGAGCGAGCGGGAACGAACATGGCTGTCAGCGGCCGCACAGGAGCTGACCACGCGCGCCCAACAACATCGGGAAGTCTTC
>DXDP01000418.1 GCA_019115445.1 Candidatus Nocardiopsis merdipullorum | reverse complement strand
GACTGGGGTTGTGGGACACTGAGACCGGTCAGTACCGGGTTCAGGATCGTTCGGGGCAGGTGGAGCAGACCTTGGCGCCCGAGTTGGTGTCCATGGGCGAGGACATCGTCACCGATGGCTACGTGGTGGGTTTGGAAGAAGGGGTCCTCCACCTGGAGGAGTGGTTGGAGGATGCCTCCGTCCCCGAGGGGTTTGCGCGCTTCGAGGGGTTCGAGGGTTCCTCGGTCCTTGTGTGGGACAACGAGGAAAGTATGCGTGTTCACAGCGTACGCAGCGTTCCCGGGGCCGTGGCGGTCCTCTCCACCATCGACGGTGATCTGGAGGTCCTGGGGCTTCGGTGAAAGGGCCGTGGACCCTGCACCTGCTTCACCCACCGACCTTTCCGGAGCGGCGCCGGTACCCACACCGGAGCCATAGGATTGTGCGGACAGCCCTTACGCCGAAGAAACGGTTTGTTACTGATGACCGCCATCACCCGCGATGAGGTTATGCACCTCGCTCGGTTGTCACGGCTGGAGCTCGACGAGAGCGAGATCGACACACTCGCCGCCCAGCTCGGTGACATCCTCACCGCCGTGGCCAAGGTGCAGGAAGTCGCCCAGGGCGACATCCCGCCCAGCTCGCACGCCCTGCCGTTGACCAACGTCCACCGACCCGACGAGGCCCGACCCGGCCTCACCCCGGAACAGGCCCTGGCCGGGGCCCCCGCGGTGGAGGAACAGCGCTTCCGGGTCCCGCGGATCCTCGGGGAGGAGGAGTAACCCATGAGTGATGTCATCAGCATGACCGCGGCCGAACTCGGCGCAGCCATCGCAGCGGGCGAAGTCACCTCCGAGCAGGCCACCACCGCATACCTCGACCGCATCGAGGCCGTGGACGGCGACATCGGCGCCTTCCTGCACGTGGGACGCGCAAGCGCGCTGGCCCAGGCCCGCGACGTCGACGCCCGCCGCGCCGCCGGTGAAGAACTCGGCCCGCTCGCCGGGGTACCGGTCGCCCACAAGGACGTGTTCACCACCAAGGACATGCCCACCACCGCGGCCTCCAAGATGCTGGAGGGCTGGCAACCGCCCTACGACGCCACCGTCACCGCACGACTGCGCCAAGCCGGCATGGTCATCCTGGGAAAGACCAACATGGACGAGTTCGCCATGGGCTCCTCCACGGAGAACTCCGCCTACCAGGTCACCCGAAACCCGTGGGACACCGAACGTGTCCCCGGTGGCTCCTCCGGTGGTTCCTCGGCAGCGGTCGCCGCCTACGAAGCACCCCTGGCCACCGGCACCGACACCGGCGGCTCCATCCGCCAACCCGCCGCGATGTGCGGCCTGGTCGGGGCCAAACCCACCTACGGTGGCGCCTCCCGGTACGGGATGATCGCCTTCGCCTCCTCCCTGGACACCCCCGGCCCCCTCGCCCGCAACATCCTGGACGCCGCACTGCTGCACGAGGCCTTCTCCGGCCACGACCCGCGGGACTCCACCTCCATCGACGAGCCCGTTCCGGCGGTCGTCGAGGCCGCCCGCTCCGGTGACATCGAAGGTTTGCGGATCGGCGTGGTCGAAGAACTCGACAACGACAGCTTCCAGCCGGGTGTGCGGCAGCGTTTCCACCAGACCGTGGAACTGCTGGAATCCCTCGGGGCGAAGGTCGTCAAGGTCACCTGCCCCAACTTCGAGACCGCGTTGAGCGCGTTCTACCTCATCGCACCCAGCGAGGCCTCCTCGAACCTGGCCCGCTTCGACGCGATGCGTTACGGCCTGCGTGTGGGCGACGACGGGACCCGCAGCGCCGAGGAAGTCATGGCGCTGACCCGCGCCCAGGGTTTTGGCCCCGAGGTCAAGCGTCGCATCATGCTCGGCACCCACGCGCTGTCCAGCGGCTACCACGACGCCTACTACGGAAACGCGCAGAAGGTACGCACGCTCGTCAAACGTGACTTCGACGCCGCGTTCGAGAACGTGGACGTGCTGGTGTCGCCGACCACGCCGACCACGGCGTTCCCCCTCGGTGAACGTGTCGACGACCCGATGGCCATGTACCTGACGGACCTGTGCACGATCCCGGCCAACCTGGCCGGAAACACCTCCCTGTCGGTGCCCTGCGGCACCGACCCCGAGGACGGTCTTCCGGTCGGTTTCCAGATCATGGCCCCCGCCCTGGCCGACGACCGTACCTACCGGGTCGGTGCGGCCGTGGAAAGGGCCCTGACCGAACGGGACGGCGCACTGCCCGCCCGCAGCCCCTACGCGGTGGTCTGAGCACACCCGGTGCGGCCCCTCGGGCCCCGGGGTGAAACATCACCAATGACGCGGTCCTGGCCAGGAACGTTCCTTCCGGCCAGGACCGCCTCGTGTGTGGGACCGACCCCAACCCTTTCGTCCTTCCCACCGTCCCTGCTCTTTCTCTGCCACCTTCTGGGCACACAAGGGGCTGTGGGCAGGAAAAAGCCCGCCCGTGCTGAGCTTGCTCGAGCACGGGCGGGCCTGTTTCAGGTCAACCGTCCAGGGGACGGAAGGCTGTCTCAGCCTTCGTCGCTGTCCAGGGCGGAAGCCTTGCGCTTACGGGTCATGTAGAGCGCGCCACCACCGGCACCCAGGGCCGCGACACCGGCCGCGACCAGACCGACCAGAGCACCACCGGTCACGGGCAGCGACTCGTCGTCGTCCTCAGGGGTCGGCTTCTCGTCGCCCTCCTCGGGCTCGTCCGACTCCTCGGGTTCCTCGGGCTGCTCCGGCTCCTCGGGAACCTCGGGCTCTTCCGGCTCCTCGGGCTCGGGCTCGTCGACCTCGGCCCAGGACGCGGAAGCATCGGCGCTCACACTGACCGGGCTGTCCTCGGCGGTGACCAGGGTCTGGGTCGGCTCGTCGGACTCGCCCTTGAACAGGCGGCCGGTCCGAGCAGTGGCGCTACCGGTCAGGCTGAAGCTCGCCTCACCGGCCTCGGCGCCCTCGGGGACCGAGAAGCCGACGGTGTCGCCGTCACCGATCGTGTCGACGGACTCACCGGACTCGACGTCGACCAGCTCGACACCATCGGGGGCATCCAGGTCGACCTCGATGTCGGCGGCGTTGGTCTCGACGAGGAACTCGCCGACGACCTCACCGGCGTTGCCGGAGGCCTCTTCCGGAGTGATCCGCAAGGAGGGCTCGGGCTCCTCCTGGGACAGGTCCTCGGCGTTGTTGACCAGGTAGGTGTAAACCTCCTTGAGGTCATTGTTGTTGCCGCGCTCTTCGAGGACCTCGTCGTTGCTGAAGTGCCAGATCGCCGCCTGGGTGGCCCCCAGGGCGTCCCTGGAGTCGAGGTTGTCGATACCGACCTCGGCACCCAGTTCCTCGGCTCCCACGTTCGGGTAGCTGTTCTGCAGGATCCAGTGGACCTTGCCGGGCTCGGCGAAATCGCCCTTGCCCGGGTAGTTGGCCCAGTCGTCCTCCAGGTACCAGGCGCCACCACGGATGCTGGTCTCGAAGTCGATGCAGTACGTCTTCAGGACGGAGTCGCTGTCTTCGACGTCCAGGTTGAAGATGGTGGTGCCGATGGAACCACCACTCATGTGGACGGTGGGACCACTCTCGTAGTTGTCGACGTACTGGGCGCGGGTGGTGCCGGCGGCCCCGGGGGCGGCCAGGCCGAATGCCAGGAGCGCGGCGGCGCCTGCGGCAAAGCCCACGCGCCCGGCGGTACGGGGGAGGGAGATGTCAGTCAAATTGTGTCCCGGTGTCGTCTAGAGGTGACCGGACGAAGATGTCCACCCCCATGAAAAGGGTGGTGAAGAATCCGGTCGGACGGTGCGATGGTCACGGCTCGGAGGCCCTGGAAAAAGACCGCCCGATATGTTCACCCGGAAGTGAACCATGTAGGGGTTTGGGGTTGTGCGTCAATGCGAGGACGCGGCCCTCCGGGTGGGCTCGCTGTTGCGCGGAAGCCCGTCACACACGCCGTGGGGTGCCAACGCGTGCTTGATACTAGCGATCCTTGTGTCTGGTTCCAAGCCGGTTCGCAAAAATGTGACCGGATACGGACAAGAAAAAGCGAAGCTGTTTTATGGCCGAAAGGTAGACAACCAAAAGCGGTTTCGTGCGTCGTCGCTTGTACTCAGCTGTTTTTCTTACGTCCCAGAACCAGGATGATCAGGCCTGATACCACCAACGCCCCCGCGATGATCAACAGCCCGGACAACCAGGTCCCGGTGCGGGCCAGCGAATCATCGGAGATTTGGTCATCGGTTGCGGTCTCCTCCGGGGAGGCGGTCGACTCGGGCTCGTCCGTCGGGGGCACAGACTCCTCCACCTCCGCCGGAGTGGGTTCCTCCGTGGCCGGGGGGCCGTCCACGTCGGCCGGGTACCAGGTGAGCGTCGCCGTGGCGGTGCCCGCGGTCCTGCCCCCCTCGGCGGTGATCAGCGGTTGGGTGCGCACACCGTCGCGGCCGGTGAACAACCGCCCCTCCGACAAAGGCAGGTCGTGACCGTGGGCGTGCAGGGTCGCCACCCCCGAGGGCACGGACGGGTCCACGTCCAGGTACACCTCGTCCCCGTCGCTTGCGTCGGTGACCTGCTCACCGGAGGCGTCGACCAACCAGGACTCCGGGGCGCCGCGCAAGGACAGTTGCACCGGATCCGTGCCCGTGGTGTCCACGCTCAACGGGCCGAGCGGTTCATCGGGGGAAGCCTGCTCCACCTGGGCAGGTGAGACGTTCAGGGACCGTGCGTCGACGTCGACCTCCTCCGACCCGACACTGTTCAGGACCAGATGGTCGTAGACCGCCAGCACGGCCTCGTCGTTGGCGTCCCGGTCCAGGTCGACCCCGTCGAGCACGTGCCAGATCGCCGCCTGGGTGGCCGCGATCGCCTGCTCCTCGCCGAGGTCGTCCAGCTCCACCTCCTCGGCCAAAGAGGGCCGGGAGACATGGGGGTAGGAGTGGGAGACGATCCAGGACGCCCGGTCGGCGTGATCGCTCTCCTGCGGCACCTCCAGCCACTCGAAGGACTCCGACCAGGCCGCTTCCACGTACGCGGTCCGATCACGCACCTGGCCGTCCACGGCCCCCGCGTAGGCACGTACGGAGTCGTGGTCGGCCACACGCAGACTGAACAGCGCCGTCTCGGCCTCCTCACCCGAGTCCAGGGTCAACGCCAGACCCGGCACCGGATCATGGTCCACGCGTGCGAAGTCCTCGGCGTGGGCAGGAGCGCCTGCCAGGGCGCCGATCACGGCGGCCGAGCAAAGCAGTGCCACGCACCGACGCAGGATGCCCGTCATACCGCAGCTCCCGAGCGAAGGGCGGCAGGCCACCGTTGGCCGACCGGAGAGAGATGTCTTCCGAAGCTCAAGATTAACGGTCCGACACCCCTGGGCGCGATGGAACACCTCTACAGCGACCCAATCGTGTACATGCCGTGACATCGAAGGTGAGCCGGCACACTTTCGAGCCCGAGGAAGGGGGGACGTCCACCCCCACACCCTCGGTAGGGTGAGCTGGAAGGTATGTCCTCTACGGAAACGGGTTTGCGGCGATGGCCCACGCGGTGACTCCCAGCTCTGACACGAACAGTGGCCCCACCCCGGTGGCCTACGAGCAGGCGCTGACCAAGTACGAGCCCGTGCTCGGTCTGGAGACCCACATCGAGCTGGGCACCGCATCGAAGATGTTCTGCTCCTGCTCCACCAAGTTCGGGGCCGAACCCAACAGCCAGGTGTGCCCGGTCTGCCTGGCCTTTCCCGGCTCGCTGCCGGTCGTCAACGCAAAGGCGGTCGAGAGCGCGATCCGGCTCGGGCTGGCGTTGAACTGCTCCGTCGCCCCGTGGGGCCGGTTCGCCCGGAAGAACTACTTCTACCCGGACATGCCGAAGAACTACCAGATCTCGCAGCACGACGAACCGATCTGTGTGGACGGTCACCTCGACGTCTCCGTCGACACCCCCGAGGGGTTGCGCGAGTACCGGGTGGAGATCGAGCGGGTGCACATGGAGGAGGACACCGGCAAGTCCACCCACGTGGGCGGCTCCACCGGCCGTATCCACGGGGCCAGCCACTCCAACGTCGACTACAACCGTGCCGGGATCCCGCTGCTGGAGATCGTCACCAAACCCATCACCGGCACCGGTGAGTACGCGCCGCTGGTCGCCCGCGCCTACGCCGCCGAGCTGCGTGACCTGGCCCGCTCCCTGGGCATCTCCGACGTGCGCATGGAGGAAGGTTCCATGCGCTGTGACGTGAACGTGTCGATCCACCAGCGCGGCACCAGCGAGTGGGGTACCCGCAGCGAGACCAAGAACGTCAACTCCTTGCGTTCGATCGAACGGGCCGTGAGCTCGGAGGTCGAACGCCAGGCCGGTGTCCTGGACGCCGGGCACAGCGTCGTGCAGGAGACCCGCCACTTCCAGGAACACCTGGGACGCAGCACCTCCGGGCGCAGCAAGGAGGAGGCGCAGGACTACCGGTACTTCCCGGACCCCGATCTGGTGCCGGTGGCCCCCTCCACCGAATGGGTGGAGGAATTGCGGGCCGGCCTGCCCGAGCTGCCCGCCGCCAAGCGTGCCCGGGTCAAGGCGGAGTGGGAGCTGAACGACACCGAGCTGCGTGACCTGATCAACGCCGACGCCATCGACCTGGTCGAGGCCACGGTGGCCGAGGGTGCCCCCTCCGGCGAGGCCCGCAAGCTGTGGCTGAACGAGCTGTCGCGCCGGGCCACCGAGCAGGAGATCGAGCTGAGAGCGCTGGCCATCACGCCCGCCCAGGTGGCGCGGGTCATCGCGCTGGTGGACGAGGGCACACTCACCAACAAGCTCGCCCGTCAGGTGGTCGAAGGGGTCCTGGCCGGTGAGGGCGGACCCGACGAGGTGGTCGAGGCACGTGGGCTGAAGGTCGTCAGTGACGACGGTGCGCTCGGTTCCATGGTGGACGAAGCCATCACGAGCAACCCCGACGCCGCGGAGAAGGTACGCGGCGGCAAGGTCGCCGCCGCCGGTGCCCTGGTGGGCGCGGTCATGAAGGCCTCACGCGGTCAGGCCGACGCCGGGCGGGCCCGCGAACTCATCCTGGAAAAGCTCGGCGTGAGCTGACCCGGGCCCAAAGTCCCTTTTGGGAAACATGCATGCTGTTGCGCCGCTCGACCTCTTCTGTACTCGAAGGGGTCGAGCGTGCCTTAAAGTATGTGTTCGAACGTGAGTATGCCTGGGTGAACACCACGCCGAGCTGAGCCGAGCCGGAGTGAGTATGCATCGCGTGGCGATACGCACACGACGAAGAAGCCACTCGAGGCCCAACGTTCCGTCGTCATCTTTCAGTCGCTCCTCAACCGGTGTGTGACCTTGGTTGCCTAGGGTGGCGACCGCCGGTGGGGCGGCCGTCGAACATTCGCCCGGCGCGAATGTTCTGCGTGATCCTGGGCGACCGACCGTGATACCGGGCCTGGTCCGCTCCCGGCCGACGAGACGCAAGGTGGGTGCTCCATGATCGAGGAGAGAGCGCGGCGAAGTTCCCGTGCCGCCGCGACTCGCCCACGAGGGAGCCTTTGAATGGGAACCAGGACTCGCCGCCTGTTGATCTTTGCTCTGGGCACCCTGTTCTTCTTCCACCTGGCCACCACGCTCCTTCCCGTCGGAGAGGAAACGGTGGCCGCAACGGTGGGGGAGTGGCCGACCACCGTCGCCGCCGGTGTGGCCGGTTTCTCGCTGCTGTACGCCTCTCGGCGCTGGGCCGCCACCGGAGCGGGCCAAGAAGCACGCGTGGACGGCGCGGACGGCTCGGCCGCCCTGCGTTACCTCGGCCTGGCCGCCCTGGCCTGGTGCGCGGGCAGCTTCACCCACGCCCTCAGCCGCCTGTTCAGCAGCAGTTCGTTCCTGCCCCTGACCTTGGGAGATCTGCTCTCCCTGACCGCGCTGCCCCTGTTCGTGATCGGTTTCACCCGCTTTGCGCCGTGGCCGGGCGGGCCACGGACCGTGATGCGGCACATCCTCGACGGCTACGTGTGCGCCGCAGCGGTGTTCACCGTGGTGTGGGTACTGCTGTTCTCCCCGCTGTACCAGGAGTTGGGGGAAGGGGCGGCCTTCCTCGGTCTGGCCCTGACCTACCCCATGGCCGACATCGTCGTGCTGTGTCTGGTCGTGCCGCTGATGTTCATGTCGCCGCACAGCACCCGCAGAGCGGTCCTGATGGCCACCGGCGCCCTGGTGATCATCGCCGGTGCGGACATGGTCGGGGCGGTCACCCGCCTGACCGGTCCGTCCGTGGCCGGAGGGGTCGAGCACCCGTTGCGGTTCCTGGGCATGGCGGTGCTGGGTGTCCTTCCGTGGTTGATCGAGCACCGACCGGGCGCCGCCCCCAGGCGTATCACCGGCCGGGGCCTGTACCGTTTCGCCCCGGAATTGGCCGCGGCGATCGCGGTGCTGGTGGCCACCGCCCTTTTGACCGTGGGCGGGACACGGCTGCCGAACGTGCTCCCGGTCCTGCCGGTGGCCGTGGGCACGGCCGTGGTCGTGCTGCTGCTCCGGATGCTCGGTCTGTTGGAGTAGAACGCCACCCTTTCGCGCATGGTCCGTAACCGGGAGGGCCACTTCCACGAGCTGGCACGCAACAGCGGTGACGGGGTGCTGGTGCTGGACCGTGACGGGGGCGTGCACTACGCCAGCCCCGGCACGGCCGAGGTGTTCGGGTACCAGCTCGACGACGTACTCGCAGAACCGGTGAGTGCGCTCATCCACCCCGAGGACCTGTTCCGTACCAAGGCCGTCATGGACCTGTTCACCGAGCGTGGAACACAGGGTGTGCACCTGCGGTTGCGGGTACGGGCCGCGGACGGCACGTGGCGGCACACCGAGTCGACGGTGTCGCTGTACGAGCAGCCGGGGGAACCGGCCCGGCTCCTGGTCACCACACGCGACATCAGCGCCCAGGTGGCGCTGCAGGACGAAGTGCAGCACCTGACCTTCCACGACGGTGTCACCGGGTTGCCCAACCGGTCCTACCTGGAGCAACGCGCCGGCGACGTGCTGGCGCACCGGGCCATGGGCGAAGACACCGACGAGGTCGCGGTGATCTTCCTGGACCTGGACGGTTTCACCGCCGTCAACGACTCGGCCGGGCACGTACGTGGTGACCACCTGCTGGGTCAGGCGGCCCGCAGGCTCCGGGCCGAACTGGACTCCTCCTCGACCCTGGCGCGCTGGGGCGGGGACGAGTTCGCGGTCCTGGTGGAAGGCAGTGCACGCGCCCAGCAGGTGGTGGACCTGGCCGAACGGCTGGGGCGGGCGATCGCCTCCGAACCGTTCCAGGTCGCCGACCGCGACATCCTGTTGACCGCCGGCATCGGTGTGGCCTTTGCCGAATCGACCATCGACAGCGGTGAACTGTTGCGCAACGCCGATGTGGCGATGACCCGCGCCAAGAAGCGTGGCCCCGGCCACGTGGAGGTGTACGCGGCCCACATGCACGACACGGTGGTGTCCCGTCTGGAGCTGCAGACCCAGTTGCGGGAGGCACTCACCGAAGGGGCGTTCTTCCTCGAATACCAGCCGATCGTGGACCTGGAGAGTTCCCAGGTCACCTCGGTGGAGGCCCTGGTGCGTTGGGACCGTGACGGTCAGGTCGTCGGCCCGGACGAGTTCCTCGGCGCGGCGGAGGAGTCGGGGCTCATCGTGCCGTTGGGGGAGCAGATCCTTCGGGAGGCCTGCCAGAAGGTGGCCGTGTGGCGAGTCTCGGACTGGGACATCGGCCTGTCGGTGAACCTGTCGGTCAAGCAGGTGATGTCGTCACGTTTTGTCTCCACGGTCGCCGGGACCCTGGCCGAGACGGGTCTGCCCGCCGAGGTCCTCACCCTGGAGGTGGCCGAGGAGGTCCTCCTGGACGAGGGTGAGGAGGCGGTCACCCGTCTGGCCGAACTGCGTGAACTCGGCGTGCAGCTGGCCATCGACGACTACGGCATGGGTTATGCCTCCCTTGCGCATCTGCGTGAGTTGAGCGTGGACGCGATCAAGATCGACCCGTCCTTCACCGCCGACCTGGGCCGGGACGACACCGTCACGTTGCTGACCCACACCATCATCCAGCTCGGCCGGGACCTGGGGGTACAGGTCGTGGCGGAGGGCATCGAGCGCCCTGAGCAGCTGGAGCAGTTGCGTTCGATGCACTGCGACCGGGGCCAGGGTTTCCTGATGGCCCGCCCCATGGCCGCCGTGGGGGTGGAGGCCCTGGTCGGGGGCGAGGCCGAGGCGGAACTCTGAGTCGCTCGACATATCCGGACAATACGCGCTTCACCTGCGGTGATGTCCTGAAGGTCACTATGTTTCGGGTATGCCGTCGATCGAACACGAGCTCCCGCTCGACCTGATCCGAAACGACCCCTGGTTCGCGGTGGAACTTGTCAAGGAGGTCAGGGGAGAGCCGCTCCCCGAACACACACGTGTGCGTTGTGACGCTTCCGAGGCGACACGAACGGCCCCCTCTCAGCTGATCACCGACTCGCTCGTGGTCTGTGAACGACCGCCGCTCCCACACGAGAAGCGGACCGAGCCGGTGCCGGTACTGGGGATCATCACCGAACCCCAGCACACGTGGGACCCACGGAAGTCCTACAGTTGGCCCTGTTACGTGGCCAACATCCGTCACCGACTCAAGTGCCCGATCGTGCTTTTGGTGCTCACCCCCACCACGGCACTTGGGCGACGTTACTCCACCCCCATCGATCTGGGCTGTGGTGAGATCCGTCCCTTGGTCCTTGCCCTGGACACACTCAGGCCCGTCACCGACCAGAGCGTGGCGGCCAGGCATCCGGTGTTGACCGTGTTGTCCCTGGCCGCGAACCCCACCGACGACAAAGATGCCCTCGAAGCCTTGCTCGTGGCCTTGAAGAGCCTCGATACTCCCGAGTCCTCGTTGTATTTTGACTATGTGTTCGCGGCGATGTCCGCGACCGCACTGAGCTCCTTGGAGGAGATCATGACTGTGCGTGACTACGAGTTCCGGACCGAGTTGATCGGTCGTCCTTTCCGGGAGGGGCGAGCGGAAGGACGAGAGAAGGGGCGAGCGGAAGGGCGAGAGAAGGGGCAAGTGGAGGGGCGAGCCCAAGCGATCCTGGACGTACTGGAGGCCCGGGGGATCTCGGTGCCGGACGGAACACGTGAGCGGATCACCACCTCCTCCGACCTCGATGAGCTGGGTCTGTGGGTACGCAGGGCGGCGACGTTGGACCGGGTGGAAGAACTCTTCGACTGAGCGCGTGCACCCACGGCGGCGTCATGGCCGCCGTGGGGGTGGAGGCCCTGGTCGGGGGCGAGGCCGAGGTGGAACTCCGAGTCGCATGTGGACCTGTGCCGTCTCGCCCTCAGAACACCCTGACGTGTTCTTCGTTACACACCATGACCGATAAGTCTGTATTTGCGCAGCTCAATGAGCTGCTGTTTCGCTGAATGAGGTCAAAGGTCGACATGCTCGTCTCGCTTGGTGAGACAAAAAGTGGTTCTGGTTGACGGGCAGGTGCCCCGTCGGCCAATGTTGACGATGTGCAGAGCAACTTCCTGATTCTCCTCGTACTTGGTCGGCGCGCAGCCCACTGAGTTTTTTCTGCTGCGCGCCACCCCTCAACCGCATCGCGGTGGGGGTTTTTTTATTGCCGCATCAGGCCAGACCCACCAACCAGAGCTTTCCGACCGCTCTGACCTTGCTGAAGGATCTTGAGATGACCGAGCAGATGACCGGCGCCCAATCGCTGATCAGGTCGCTGGAACACGTCGGGGTTGACACTGTCTTCGGAATCCCCGGTGGCGCCATCCTCCCCGCCTACGACCCCCTCTACGACTCGGCCTCGGTGCGCCACATCCTCATGCGCCACGAACAAGGAGCCGGACACGCAGCCGAGGGATACGCCTACGCCACCGGCCGCCCCGGGGTGTGCATGGCCACCAGCGGACCCGGAGCCACCAACCTCGTCACCCCCCTGGCCGACGCCCACATGGACTCGGTCCCGATGGTGGCCATCACCGGCCAGGTCGCCTCACCGGCGATCGGCACCGACGCCTTCCAGGAAGCCGACATCTGCGGCATCACGATGCCGATCACCAAACACAACTTCCTGGTCAAGAACGCCGACGAAATCCCCCGCGTCATCGCCGAGGCCTTCCACATCGCCTCCAGCGGACGCCCCGGCCCCGTCCTGGTCGACATCGCCAAGGACGCCCTGCAGAACGACACCGGCTTCGTCTGGCCCGAACGCCTGGACATGCCCGGCTACCGGCCCGTGACCAAACCGCACGGCAAACAGGTGCGCGAAGCCGCCCGGATGATCGCCGACGCCAAACGCCCCGTCCTGTACGTCGGCGGTGGTGTCCTGCGCTCCGGGGCGGCGGGCGAACTCCGCGTCCTGGCCGAGCTCACGGGAATCCCCGTGGTCACCACACTCATGGCACGCGGCGTCTTCCCCGACAGCCACCCGCTGAACGTGGGTATGCCCGGGATGCACGGTGACGTCGCCGCCGTCGGCGCCCTGCAAAAGGCCGACCTCATCATCGCCCTGGGGGCCCGCTTCGACGACCGTGTCACCGGCCGCCTCGACTCCTTCGCGCCCAAGGCCAAGGTCGTCCACGCCGACATCGACCCCGCCGAGGTCTCCAAGAACCGCCACGCGGAAGTGCCCATCGTCGGCGACGCCCGAGAAGTCCTCGCCGACCTGGTCGTGGCCGTGCGCAGTGAGCAGGAAAAGGGCCGTCAGGGCGACTACGAGGCCTGGTGGCACCAGCTCGAACGCCTGCAGACCACCTACCCCAAGGGCTACGACCAGCCCACCGACGAAAGCCTGTCCCCGCAACACGTCATCGAGCGCCTCGGCCAGATGGTCGGCCCAGAGGCCACCTACGTCGCGGGTGTGGGCCAACACCAGATGTGGGCCGCCCAGTTCATCGACCACGAGCGCCCCGGCGCCTTCGTCAACTCCGGTGGACTGGGCACCATGGGATTCTCCGTGCCCGCCGCGCTGGGCGCCAAGGTCGGCGACCCCGACCGTGCCGTGTGGTCGGTCGACGGTGACGGCTGCTTCCAGATGACCAACCAGGAGTTGGCCACCTGCGCCGTCGAAGGCATCCCCATCAAGGTCGCGGTCGTCAACAACGGCAACCTCGGCATGGTCCGCCAGTGGCAGACCCTGTACTACGAGGGCCGCTACTCCAACACCGACCTGCAGACCGCCCCCAAGGACC
>DXDP01000417.1 GCA_019115445.1 Candidatus Nocardiopsis merdipullorum | reverse complement strand
GGAGCATCTGGCGCTGGACACGAGCAAGTTTGTTTATGACCTCGACCATGTGCACCGGGATACGGATGGTGCGTGCCTGGTCGGCCATCGCTCGGGTGATGGCCTGGCGGATCCACCAGGTGGCATTGGTGGAGAACTTGAAACCCTTGGTGTAGTCGAACTTCTCCACCGCACGGATCAGCCCCAGGTTGCCCTCCTGGATCAGGTCCAGGAACAGCATGCCGCGGCCGGTATAACGCTTGGCCAAGGACACGACCAGACGCAGGTTGGCCTCGAGCAGGTGCTTCTTGGCGCGGCCACCGTCCTCGGCGATCCACTCCAACTCGTCCCGGAGCTCGAAAGTCAGGCCGCTGCCTTCCTCGGAGAGTTTCTCCTCGGCGAACAGACCCGCCTCGATCCGCTTGGCGAGCTCGACCTCTTGTTCGGCATTGAGCAGCGGCACCTTGCCGATCTGCTTGAGGTAGTCCTTGACCGGGTCCGCGGTGGCACCTGCAGCGACCACTTGTGCGGCCGGCGCGTCGTCGTCATCGTCGTACAGGACGAAGGACTCGTCCTCGTTGATCGGTTTGGTCGTCGTCGGGGCACCCACGACTTCCGGCTTGGCCGGCTTACGCTCTGCCGTATCGGCCGGGTCCTCGACCAGTTCCAGCTCGGCCCCGGTGTGTTCCAGACCTTCGTCCGTGGGGTCCCCGGTGGCTGCCAGCTCGAGGTCCTTCTTCGCCGACCTCTTGGTTGTGGTCTTCCTTGCGGTGGACTTCTTGGCCGTGGTCTTCCTGGTGGTGCTCTTGGTCGTGGTCTTCTTGGCCGTGGACTTCTTGGCGGGGGCCTTCTTGGCCGGTGTTTTCTTGGCCGTGGACTTCTTGGGGGTCTCCTCCTCGTCACCGGAGGCGACCACTGCCGTGACGGTCTCCGGCTGTTCCTGGGCAGCAGCGGCGCGCGCGGGTTTGGCCGCAGCGCGTTTGCTCGTCCCGGAAGCCGCCTTGGTCGACTTGGCCGAGGTGGAGCGCGTGGCCGAAGCCTTACGACGCGGTGTCTTGCGCTGCGAGGAAGCTGATTCGGGCACGAGCACGGTCACACCCTCCTTGGCAAGGCTCCGGAGCACGGACTGCGCTTGCGACATCGGGATTTCGGCCTCTTCGAAGGCACGGCGCACGTCTTCGGGCTCAAGAGAGCCCTGGGACCGCCCACGCTCGATCAGCTGCTGAATGACGGGCTCTTGCAGTGACTCGGACTGCTTCGAGCGAGTCGAACTGGCAGATGACACAAACACCTCTCGAACGGACGCGTGGCGAGACTGTCGGACCCGCGGGCCCGCCTGACCGGGACCGGGTACGGCACCCTCTTCCACATACGGCCTGGGATCCCCCACTTGGGACGGGGAAGCCGGAGTCATCCCTGCGGCGCGGGATGGGACGGCTTCTTCACTGTAGGCAAGGCAATGGACTTGTTCGTACGGTCTACCGCTGCGATACGGGATCGATCACCGGAAGCTGAACGGCGAGCAGCGTGACGTCATCGTCCTGCTCATACCCTTCGAGCATGCTCTCAACAAGGTACTCCAGCATCTGCTGTGGATCACCCACGACCTCCGAAGGAGCCGTCG
This sequence comes from Candidatus Nocardiopsis merdipullorum, assembly GCA_019115445.1. Classification (GTDB taxonomy): domain Bacteria; phylum Actinomycetota; class Actinomycetes; order Streptosporangiales; family Streptosporangiaceae; genus Nocardiopsis; species Nocardiopsis merdipullorum. The sequence continues at coordinate 8,095 of DXDP01000417.1, read as the reverse complement.
ACACCACTCGGACGAGTTCGTCGAGTCCGGCATCGACAGACCGTTTGCGGTTCTCAATCAGTCCATCGGGATAAAGGGCCCCGGTGTTACTGGGTTGTGCGAAGAATTTGTGGTGTCCCCGTTCGGAGCCGGCCCGAGCGGGGTGTCGGGCTCGCTGTCGAGCAGGGAAGGCCCGCGCTACCGTCCCAGGCATCACGTGGTGCGGTGAAGGCCGAGCGCAACGCACCGTCGGGGCGCCCGGCGATCATCAGCGGCAGCGCGACCCGGAGCTGTTCGGAGGTGGATCACACGAGTTCGTCGACCTCCCACTCGGTGGTGATGTCGAGAACCGCGTCGTTCCATGCCCGCCCGACCCTGGAGGGATCATCGGGACACAGCGCCTCCAGCCGGCCACTGCCCAGGTGGGTGTCGAGGTCCTGGGTCTCTTCCCAAGTACGGTGGGGGCGCGCCCCAAGCACTGTTCCGAGGGCCGTCCGAACAAATCTGCGAGTTGCCGATCGCTCAAGGTGTCGTCCGGGCCGAGCGGAGCGAATCCGATCGGCGAGTCCGCCAGAAGTGACGTGACCATGTCGGAAAGTTCCGCACCGGTGATCCGTGGCGGAGGAATGGACGTCTCGGCGCTCAACTGCTCGACACCTCCGGAACTCTTCGTTGCCCCACCGGACGGTGCGGGTCTGCCGCCTGGTCCGCGTGGCCCCCGGTCGATCGGGGAGCGTCCACGGTTCTCCGTCGTGGAAGACACGGAACCGACATGTTGTCGGGGGCTCCGCGGCCCTGGGAAGTCACGGCTCATGACTCCTCTCCGGGGAACCCCTGGCGAGCGCAGAAGGTAAACAGTGAGTCACGACTCACGCTCGGCGTAGCGCGAACGTGCCTTTCACAGGCGCCTTTTCCTACGATTCACGAACTTGACCTGCCATACACTCTTTCCCCCGAAGTGGAAGAAACAGAGTCCCCATATGCCCGGAACACCCTTTATATCCATATCTGCATGCCTGAGCACCGGGACTCGGTAAATGGTGTCTCCGCGAGGTTTTATCAACAGCGTGCCGCGAGAAGGGTTGACACTCTGTTCAGAACAAGTGGAATGGGTGGAGGTCACCGTCCAGGCCATCTTCAGCTAGGGGTGTGAGCGAGAATGCTCCAGACCTTCCCGGTCCAGGATCTCAGGAGAATATCGGCGCGTCTTCACGACGAGTTCAGCGGGCTGTCTCCCCGCTGTGTCGAGCGCTGTGTCAGTGATACCTGGAACTGCGTCGAACACCTGGGCATCACGGTCACACCACACCTGGTCGAGCGGGTCGCCCGCGAACACCTGGAGGCGATGGTGAACTCCGTGCCGCCCTCGCAGTCGGTACGAGCCTCGGCAGAGGTGCTGCTCACCGGTCATCACGCCATGTCGGCCGAACAACACTGAACCGTACGCGGCAAACCGACGGGGAGAGCATTCACCACCACTCGGAAAACGCGAGCTCGTGGCTGTCATACGCTCAAGCTGTGCCCTCCCCTACGTCACCTTCTCCCACAGGACCCGAACCGGTGCCCGCTGCTGTCTTCGACGAGATGCTGCGGGTGGCCAGAGCACTGCTCGCCATGCGCCATCCGCTCGATGCCGAGATCGCTTTCAGCGAGATGTTGGGGTCCTGGTGGGGCCAGGAACTCCCAGGTCGTGACGTCGATCGCCTGCTCGGCGAAGGGCTGGTCGCACACGCCACCGCCTCCGGCAAACCTGCCGGGCTCGGTGTTCTGGCAGCGGTCGCTGCTCTGGGCACCACCAAGTCCCAGCGCACACTCGCCGAGCAGGGCATGCTCGCACTGCGTGAACGCAATGTGAAGGCTCCCGAGTGGGCCTGCCGGCTGGGTTCTGTCACGCCCGTGTCCGTCCATGTCAACGGTGATCTTTTCGGTGACATCGACGACATCATCTGCGTGTTCGCCCGCGGATCCAACGTTTCCGAGGCACGTCCGGAGCACGCCCTGATCCTTGTTCTCGATCACAACGGCGGTGGTGTGCTCCGTGACGCCTGGGTCACCACCAAGGTCGACAAGCTCATCGAGCAATGTCGGGAACGTGCTCACAACGACGACTTCGCGTACTTCGATCACGTGGAACTGACCGAGGCACGCGCGTTGTTGGATCGTGCTCTACGCCGAACCGAGCAGGTCGTCGCAGGTGGGGACCGCTCCGAAGGCCCTGTTCCCGAGGCGGTGGGCCTGAACGTTTCCGAGTTGACCGAAGGCCCCTTGGCCACCCACCTCGCACTGACCCACTCCCGGGTCCGCAGTCTGCCTTCCCCGGGGAAAGGGAACGAGCCTGCGGTACCGGTGTGGCGGCGCGACCGTCGAGCGATGCTCGCCGCACGTTTCCTGGCCTCGGACGAGGCCGCCGAACTGTCGGACTCCTACGCGGCCGGCCGCTGCACGGACCACATCATCGCGCACGGTTGCGATGTCGACAGTGGTCGGCCTTTGCGGGTCAGCCCTCGCAAGGTGGAATCCTTCTTGCTGCACTGGCTTCCCGGCAGGGTCGTGCTCCTGCCCGAGGAGCAAAGGGCCATGCCGCACGTCCTGGCTGCCTGGGTGCGCTGGGCGGGTACCCGTAGTGGTCTTCCCGAGGTGGCGGTGGGTGCGACCCTGGACTCCGTCTGGGAATCCACCGCCGCCTTCATACGTACCTACCGCGATCCGGCACGCCCTTTGGGGCTGCGACAGGAAGCAGTGCGCAGGCTCCTGCCGGACGGCGATTTCGCGGCTCTGGCCAGAAGGATGTTCGCCTTCCCCCTGTTGTCCAGCGAACTCGTCACCTGGGCACCGGAGGAGTTCGACCCGGCGACCTCACGGGGACGACGTGCCCTGCTGCGGCTGGACCACTTCGGCGAGTACGAGGCGGCCACACCGCACAGCGGTCGTCACTCCAGCGGACATGACCACTGGTATCGACCGGTCACAGGGTGCGATCCGGTACGAGAACGCGAACTCGACCACCTCGAACGGTTGGCGGTACGTCTTTGGTACGGGCGGCCCGCCAACCTGTGGGCCGCCGCCCGTCGCCTGTTGGACCGGGGCATACCTCGTACTTCTGTGTTGGCCCAGCTGAACGAGGTACTCAGCTCTGCTACCAGCGAGAGTGAATTCCGCCGCAACCTGGACACCTTGTAGAAGGTATTTGTCCCAAGGCCCCGTCAGTCGAGCAGACGCTCACGCAGGGCCTCCACGGTCGCGTTGCTCAGTTTCAGGGCCGAAGAGACGTACTCGTCGAAGGAACCGTACGTTCTGTCCACATTCGTGAAGGCAGTCTGCAAGTACTCGGCGCGCACCCTCGTCATGGGCGCGACGTCCTCCCACTGCAGGCCACCGCGCTCGGAAAGAGCCTTCAACCATCGATCGGTGTTGGCCTGGCGCGTGTTGCTCCTCAAGTAGTCGGCCACGATGGTCTTTTGGTCCACACCCAGCAGGGACAGCAGCACGGCAGCGCCCCACCCGGTACGGTCCTTGCCCGCACTGCAGTGGAAGACCACGGCCGTGGGTCCCTCGGCGGCACGCTCGACGAGTTCCCGATATCCGTCGTGTGCCTCGGGCGCGGTGGTCAAACCGTGGTAGACGCCGTACATGTAGCGTTCTGCGCCGCCGTTGGCAAATATCTCTCGAGCCTTGTTCGGATCTCTGAGCGTCCGGGAGAAGTTGGCCCCCTCCGCCTCGGTCTTCTGGACCGCCACGGCCGCGTATTCGGCACCCTCCGGGAGGAGGTTGGGCGAGATCTGTCGCTCGAAGGGCGTACGCAGGTCGATGAGCTGGCGGATACCGAGGCCTTGGTAGACCGGAAGGTCCTCCTCGGTGAGCGCGTGCAGGGCATCGGAACGATACAGCAGCCCGCCGCGGACGGTACGTCCGCTCTCGGTACGAAGACCACCCAGATCACGGAAGTTGGGGGCGCTGGGAAGAATGCATACATCTTGTGTCACCAAAGTGACAATACCCTTCCATCTCGGACCCGCCCATGTCCACTTTCCCGGCAGGCCGCACCGACGTGCTCGGCTCCTCAGAAGCCCTTGTTCAGGGCGGCGATCTCGGCGCCCGCCTCCTTGACGTCCTTGACCGTGTCGATACCACGCCAGAAACCGTCGATCCGGTAGGCGGACAGACGCCCTTCCTTGGCCAGCTCGGGGAAGGTGGACGACTCGTGGTCGCCCTTGACCGGCAAGAGGGGGGTGATCTCCGGCTCGAACAAGTACACGCCCGCGTTGATCCACACCGGCAACAACGGGCTCTGTGTGAAACCCTCGATCCGGTCGTCGTCGTCCACGTCCACCACACCCCAGGTGGTACGGAACTGTGCCAGCGCCAGGGTGGCCGAACCACGCTTGGCACGATGGTGTGCGGTGAACTCGTCCAACGGGAACCAGGTGAGCACGTCACCGTTCAGGGCGAAGTAGGAAGACTCCGGGTCGCGCAGACCGGACGAAGCATGACGCAGGGCCCCGCCCCGGCCCAACGGCTCGTCCTCCACCAGGAGAGTGACCTCGGGTCCCTCGGTTCGCGCCTTCACGTGCTCCCTCAGGATCTCGGCCTTGTAGCCACAGGAGATCACGACCTGTTCGACACCGTGATCGGCCAACCACGCGAGCTGGTGGTCGACGATCGGACGTCCCGCAACCTCCACCATCGCCTTGGGGCGCGTGTCCGTGTAGGGACGCATGCGAGTGGCCTGCCCACCTGCGAGGATCAGTGCCTGAGTGACAGGGGGTCCAGAAGAAGAGGGTGTAGCTGCCATGGGTGGGACATTAGCAGGACAGCAGAGCCCCTCCCACCAGGGCGTACCGCAGGTAACACCTCAAGCTCCCTGGGTGGTTTCGGCATAGGCGTTACGAACGTCGTCGCTGATCAACAGCGTAAGATCCGTGGCGGTCGCGGACTCCCCGATCTCCTGGGAAACACGAAGGTCCCGCTGGGAGCAGGCTTTCTCGAACAACGAGCGGGCAAAACGTCCGTTGCCCAACTCGTCGATCCAACCCTCCTCACACACGTGCGTGAAGATACTGTGAAGGTCCTCACGGGCCCCTTGGTCGAAGGAATCTCCCGTCCGGGCCGCCACGGCCTCGGCGATCTCGGCGAGTTCGTCCGGACTGTAGGACGGAAAGCGCACACGCACGTCGAAACGGGAGGACAGCCCCGAGTTGGAGGCCAGGAAACGCTCCATCTCCGCCGGATATCCGGCCAGCACCACGACCAGACGGGACCGATCGTCCTCTGCACGTTTGAGGAGTGTTTGGATCGCCTCCGCCCCGAAGGCGTCCCCACCGCTGTAACCCGGGTTCACCAGTGAGTAGGCCTCGTCGACGAAGAGCACCCCGCCCAAAGCCCGGTCCACGAGCTTGTTGGTCTTGACCGCGGTGGCTCCCAAGTGCTCCCCCACCAGGTCCGCACGTTGGGCCTCCACCACATCGGCCCGGCCCAACAGGCCCAGCGCGGAAAAGACCCGCCCCAGCACCCGGGCCACGGTGGTCTTACCGGTACCGGGTGGTCCGGAAAAGACGAAGTGACGCATCGGCGGCTGGTTGATCAGTCCCTGTTCCTCACGCATCTTGGCCACTCGAAGTTGTGCCACGAGCGAGCGGACCTGTTCCTTGACCGGCACCAGACCGATCATCGCGTCGAGTTCGGCAAGGGCCTCCTCGATGTCGGGCGACTCGCCGAAGCCGGGCACACGCGTGGTCAGTTCGGCATAGGCGGATCGGACGTCGGCCGCACGGACGATGATGAGTTCTTCTGCCTCGGGCCTGGGTGCGGGCTCGGCCCCGTCCGCCCCGGCGGTGACCACACGTACATCGCGTGCCTGAGCGGCCTTTTCCACCACCGAGCGGGCAAAGCGCCCGTTGCCGAGTTCATCCACCACCTCGCGACGGACCGCCTGGTCAAAACCGCTGCGCAGCGCATGCGCGGCCTCGGGGTCGAGGGTGTCCCCACGCCGTTCGATCAAGGACTTCGAGATCCGGAACAGTTCATCGGCGGAGTAGCTGGGGAAAGTGATACGCGTGGCAAAACGCGAGGCCAGGCCGGGGTTGGTGGCCAAGAAGGCATCCATCTCCTTCTCGTAACCGGCAAGGACGACCACGAGGCGGTCCCGGTCGTCCTCGGCACGCTTGAGAAGCGTCTGTACGGCTTCGTTGCCGAAGCGGTCGCTCTGGCCGTCCCCCTCGTTGACCAGTGAGTAGGCCTCGTCGACGAAGAGCACCCCGCCCAACGCCCGGTCCACGAGTTCGTTGGTCTTGATGGCGGTGGCCCCCAGGTACTCCCCCACCAAATCGGCACGTTGGGCCTCCACCACACGTGCGCTGGGCAGCAGACCGAAGGAGTGGAAGATCGTGGCAAGAGTGCGGGCGACGCTGGTCTTACCGGTACCGGGCGGCCCGGAAAAGACCAGGTGACGCAAGGGGCGTTCGACGGGAAATCCCGCGTCGACGCGCAACCTGGCCGCCTCGATCGACGCTGCCAGGGCCCGGACCTGTTGTTTGACCGGATCCAGCCCGATCATGTCCTCCAACTCGGCCAAGGCCTGGTCGACGGGGACCGGGTCGTCGTCGGCGGGTGGTTCGGGCACACGTTCGTGGGTACTGGGTTCTTCGGCCCGTCCCCGCACCGTTCGAGACCGTCCCTCCTGCTTCTCCTCGACGGCACGGGGTGGCGACTCGTGCTTGTCACGATTTTCCTCGGCCTCACGGAGCACCTGCCGTGCCGAGGTCAGGCGCCACAGCAGGCAGGCACCCACCACGGTGTAGAGCAGGACAAAGGCCCACCAGGACGCGAAAGGGCCGTCGGGGGTGCCGGTGAGATCACGCAGGACCATCCACAGCAGTGCCAGGGAGAACCCGGCCACGAGCCCGGCGGTCAGCGCGAGCGTGGCCGTGTGCCAGACCGGATACTCCCGAACCCAGGACGCGGCGAGCACGACCAGGAACGGTACGGGCAGGAGCAACAGGACCAGGGGCCGGCCGGCGAAAGGGATCTGGAACAGCAGCACGGCCAGGGTCAACCACAGCGTGGACACCACGACGGTGACGAAGGCGTCGAGGGAACGCATGAGCGCGGCCAACATCAAAAGCACCGCAAGCGTGGTGACAAAGGCCCTCAACACCGGGGCCCCCACCACCAGGGCAAGAGCAGAGACGACCGTCAGCACGACCAGTGCCGCCACCAGGCGTCTGCCAAGAGGAAGACGGTGATAGTGGGCACGCACGCGGTCGAGGGTCGTGGTGCGTTCCGGTTCCGCGGCGGCACGCGTCTCGCGCGTCATCCGTTTTCCTTCCTGGTGGGGGTCCGTGGGCGGTCGGCTCCGCCGGCCCGGGGAAGGTGACGGGCCGGACGACGTCAGGGGAACGACGCCCCGTGTCCTCGTGGCAAGCCTTGCCCCATGTGGCTCGGATGTCCAGTGCTGGACGGCGTGTCGCGTGCGACCCGCCACTCACAGCAGGGGGATCTGTCCGCCGGGGCCCGGGCGGGCTCGGCGCATGTGCCGCCACTTCGGCAAGGCGTCCAGATAAGCCCAGCTCATCCGGTGATGGGGCGTGGGCCCCAGATCAGCAAGGGTCGCCCGGTGGACCGGTGAGGGATATCCGGCGGCCCGTTCGAAGCCGTAGCCGGGAAACTCCTCGGCCAGATCTGCCATGAGTGCGTCACGGCGTACCTTGGCGAGGATTCCGGCGGCGGCCACGCTCACGCAGCTCAGGTCACCCTTGATCTGGGTGCGTACCCGCCAGGGCCGACCGATGAAGTCGTGCGAGCCGTCCAGGAGCACCGCGTCGGGGCAAGGGGACAACTCGCCCAGCGCACGCCGGGCCGCCCGTCGCAGCGCCTCGGTCATGCCGACCTCGTCGATCTCGGCCGGTTCGGACCACCCGAAGGCATGTCCGGCGACCCAGGGCGCGATCTGTTCGGCGAGCTCTTGGCGGCGTGGAGGTGTCAGGCGTTTGGAGTCGGTGAGTCCGTCGGGTGGGTCACCCTCCCCGGGAACGACCGCGCACACCAGAACCGGTCCGGCCCAGGCACCACGGCCGACCTCGTCCATCCCGGCCACCACGCGGGCACCTCCGCCACGGAG
>DXDP01000416.1 GCA_019115445.1 Candidatus Nocardiopsis merdipullorum | reverse complement strand
GGTCGAGCGCCTCCGGACCCACGTGCACCCGAGGGTCGAAGGGCATCGACGAGTACCGCCCCACCCGGGCCAACGCGGCACCACTGACGGCCGCCACCAGAACGATCCCCGCCAAAGCGGTGACCAACGCCGCGCGACCGGTACGCACCAGCTCCCGCTCACGCACCGGGTCCTCCACCCACACCTTGGTGAGCCAGGCCAACAGGAACGACGCCGACAACACCGCCACGGCCGACAACGGACCCAGGGCCGCACCACCGACCCGGACCGACGCAAAGACGATGAGCGGCCAGTGCCACAAGTACAACGAGTAGGAGATGTCACCGACGAACTGTGCGGGACGCCGATCCAAGGGCGTGGCGGCCCCCTCCCCTGCGATGACCGCCGCAGCACCCAACACCGGAAGCAACGCCGGCCACCCGGGAAAGGCGGTCGCATCGTCGAACAGCAAAGCCGAGGCGACGATCGCGACCAACCCCACCCAGCACAGCGGCGCACGCACCCACCGAGGTATCCGCACCTGCGCCGGGATCAGGGCGAGCAGACCACCCACGGCCAACTCCCAGGCACGCGTGGTCGGCAAGAAATAGGCCGCAGTGGGATCCTTGACGGTCCACACCACCGAATGCACCAACGAAACGATCAGCAGCCCACTCAGCGCCACCACCAACAGTCGGGGTGTGGCCCGCCACCGGCGTACCGCAAGCGCCCACAACATGAACGGCAAGGGCCACAGCAGATAGAACTGCTCCTCCACGGCCAGGGACCAGAAGTGCTGCACCGGGCTCGGTGGTGTATCGGCGGCCAGATAGTCCACGGCCTGGTGGGTCAGGTACAGATTCTCCGAATACAACGCCGAGGCGAGCAACTGCCACGCGGTCTCCGCCAGTTGGGTGGCGGGCAAGAACACCAAGGACACCGCACCGACGGCCACCAGGACGACCGTCGCGGCGGGCAGAAGACGACGCACCCGACGCACGTAGAACCGACCGAGCAGCACCCGCCCCCGACCACTTGCCTCCCGGTACAGCAGGGAGGTGATGAGAAACCCCGAAATCACGAAGAACACGTCGACACCGACGTAACCGCCGGGCATCAGATCAGGGTTCAGGTGGTAGACGACGACGAGCAGGACGGCGACCGCGCGCAACCCCTGCACCTCGGGACGGAACCGATGACCGGACCCGTCGGGGCGGGCCGTGTCCACCGTGCCGGGGGCCGTGGAACGCGCAGAAAACAGCGAGAACGATGGTCGCATCGGGTCATCGTTTCGCCACCCAGGGTCAGGGCCAAGGCGACACGAGCAAACACTTCCGTGTTCTCACCCAACGCTCACCCGACAGGGGTCGGCGCTCACCACACTTTCCCCCGCACCAACACAGAAAACACGGCACAACCACTCCGGAACTCGGGCAGACTGTTGTGGTACGCCCCGGTAGGTACCCCCGTTCTCCATGACCTCGGAAGCCTTCCTGATCCCGGGCCTGCACGCTCCGTGCCCCCACCGAGAGCCTTCGCGCCATGAGAGGAGACCACAGCCATTCCTCGTGTCCGGGCCCGCACCGCAGCCGCTCGCTCGGCGGTCGTGACCATCCTGCTCGTCCTGACCCCCGGCGTGCTGTATCCCCTGTTCGGGGCATGGACACTGCTGTGGCTGCTGTTGATCGCGTTGATCATCGCCGCGGCCTGGGCACAGGCGCACAGGGAAGAACGACCCCCCACCCCACAAGAAACCGACACCACGGACACCGCCGACACGGTGCCCCCACCACGCGACGGCACGACCGTGCCCACACACCAGGGCACCCGGGTGGGTGAGATCGCCCTGCCCAGCGCCACCGTCGACCACGACCTGATGTTCTCCGCGGTGATCCACTGGCGCTGGTCCGGACACGTGGACCTGACCGTACGCAACCCCATCGGCCCGGCCGTGCACGCCGTGGTCACCCGGGCCGCCGAACACGTACGCGACACCGCTCCCGAAGAGCACGGCCTCACCGAATGCGCACTGGGTGCACGCCTGGCCGTGGAAATCGCCGTCACCGGAATGGGCATCTCGGCCTGGGCCGAACAGGTACGCCTGCGCCTGCCCGACAAGGACGCCGAACGAATCGCCCTCCTGGCCGACCTTCGCAAGGACCGCGCCCTGCGCCTGGCGATCCACGAAACCGAACAGGACTTCACCTTCGAGGCCCCCGCCCCGCCACACACCCAGGACCTGGTGCCCTTCGACGACGGCGAGGACGACGACCACTCCTTCTTCGAGCCCCTTGCCGCCGAGGAGGAAATCCACACCACCGACTGGCCCGGACCGGGCAGTGACGTCGACGAGGACGGCTACGAAAGCTACTGGTGGCCGGCTGACGAACCCGGGCCCGCCACGGCCGAACAGGACGTACAGGTGGCGATCCTGCGCGGACTCGTCGAGTCCGTCGAGGACGACCACCGGCCCGAGTTCGTCGACCAACAGGTCCAACTCCTGGAAGAAGGCGGCTTCACCGAGGTCGCCAGGCGTATTCGCGACGAGTTCCCGACCCGTTGACCGGCCCCCGTTGACCCGACACGGCAGACACCGACCCCACCACAGCAACGGGGCAGGTCACCGCATCACGGGCCGGGACGGGTACGGCGTCGACCAAGGAGGTACTAACGTTCTGTTGGGGCCCTGTGTGCTGAAAGTTGCCCGTCGCGCACGTGGAACGGCCTTCCCGACACCCGGGGTGACAGCTGCTCCCCGCCACGGCCCACAGCGCCCCTGTCGACCCACACACCACCGCCCTCGGGCTGGACAAGGACACACGTGTACAGCTCCACCACACTTCGCAACATACGCCTGATCGTCACCGGTGGCGGAACCGGAGGACACACCTACCCCGCACTGACCACGGTCAACGCCCTGCAGAGGCTTCTGGAACGCGCCGGACACAGCCTCGATGTGCTGTGGGTGGGTGCCGAGGACGGCCTGGAGGCCCGGATCGCCGCCGAGAACGACATCGCGTTCGAGTCCGTGGCCGTGGGCAAGATCCGCCGGGCCGCCAACCCGATCAAGATGCTCTCCCGCGAGA
>DXDP01000415.1 GCA_019115445.1 Candidatus Nocardiopsis merdipullorum | reverse complement strand
CTCACCGAGGCGGGGCACCGCCTGGGTGGCCTGGACCTGCTCGTGGACAGCACCGTCCCGGCGGGGGCCGGGTTGTCCTCCTCGGCGGCACTGGAGTGCGTGACCGCGCTCGCCGCGATCGAACTCCACGGCACCGTGCTCGCCCCTGCCGAGATCGCCCGGCTGGCCCAGCGGGCGGAGAACGAGTTCGTGGGTGTGCCCTGCGGCATCATGGACCAATCCGCTTCCATGCTCGCCACCGAGGGGCACGCCCTGTTCCTGGACACCCGGACCTTGGCCACCGAGCAGGTGCCCTTCGACCCGGAGGCCGCCGGGTTGTCCCTGCTCGTCGTGGACACCCGTGCACCTCACCGGCACGTGGACGGTGCCTACGCCGACCGGCGCCGTTCCTGTGAGGAAGCCGCACGCACCCTTGGAGTATCTGCCCTGAGGGACATCCCCCTCGAGGATCTCGACAGTGTTCTTGCCACGCTTTCCGACGAGGTCCGGCGTCGCAGGGTGCGGCACGTGGTCACCGAGAACGCCCGTGTCATGGAGTCGGTCGCCCGGCTCCGTGCCGGTGACATCGGCCGGATCGGTCCGTTGCTGACCGCCTCCCACGCCTCTTTGCGGGACGACTACGAGGTGACCGTACCCGAGGTGGACATCGCCGTGGAGGCGGCGCTGGCGGCGGGCGCGCTCGGAGCGCGTATCACCGGTGGCGGCTTCGGTGGGTGCGTCATCGTCCTCACCGAGGTCGAAAACAGCGAAAGGTGTACTTCATCGATTCGCCGTGCTTGTGCCGACAACGACTTCGCCGATCCCGTTGTCTTCACTGCCACACCCTCGGCCGGGGCACACAGGCTCGCCTGAGGGGTCGCTCACTCGATGACCACTGGGAGGCCACGTGCAAGCGCTCCCATGGAGAATGGGTGTGGATACATCGAGGAAGGGTGGGTATGGGACTCAAATTCGGCCTGTTGGGGACTGGCCACTGGGCCGTGGAGACGCACGGGGCGGCGTTGGCAGCACACCCCGACGCGGTCCTTGCCGGGGTGTGGGGGCGCGACTTCGCCAAGGCCGAAGTACTCGCGGAGCGCTGTGGGACCACCGCCTACAAGGACGTGGACGAGCTGTTGGCGGACGTGGACGCGGTGGCGATCGCCTTACCCCCGGACGTACAGGCCGAGCAGGCACTACGAGCGGCACAGGCCGGTCGGCACCTGCTGCTGGAAAAACCGGTGGCCCTGTCCACCAGCGTGGCGGACCAACTCATGGTGGAGATCGAGAGCCGGGAGCTGGCCTCGGTCGTGTTCTTCACCCACCGTTTCTCCGACAACGTCGAGAATTTCATGGCCAAGGCCTCGGAGAGTACGTGGCAGGGGGTACGCGCGACACTGTTCTCCTCCATCTTCCAGGACGGCAACCCGTTCGGGGAGTCACCGTGGCGGAGGGAGAAGGGCGGGCTGTGGGATGTGGGGCCGCACGTGTTGTCGGTGGTACTTCCGGTGCTCGGCCAGGTCACCGAGGTTTCGGCGCTCTCGGGCCCACGCGACACCGTGCACATGCTCACTCGGCACGCCGACGGGGCGGTCGGCTCGTTCGCGGTGACACTGGATGCTCCACCGAAGGCGCGGGCCTTCGATGTGTCCCTGCACGGTGATCACGGTTGGGTGCCGGTGCCGAACGGTGATCGAGGGCCGGTCGAGGCCTTCGGGGCGGCGATCGACCGTCTGCTCGCCCAGGTGTCGCAGGGCAGCCAAGAGCCGTGCGACGTGCGATTCGGTCGAGAAGTGGTGGCCACTCTGGAGGCAGCCGAACGATCCCTCTGGTCGAAACAGGTCGAGCCCGTGAGTGAGGCCCCCGGAGGAGTTCCGAGGGCCTGAGCGGAAGGTGTGGCCGGGGCCGGTCAGGCGGTCCCGGTCGCGTTCTTGGCGTATATGCCGTCGGCGAGGTAGACGATCCCCGCAGCCACCAGCACCTGGATGAGAAGGACCCACAGGAAGGCCGTCGAAAAGATGGTGGCGACAAATCCACCGACGAAAGCGGCGATGATCCCCAGGACGAGCGTCAGCCAGATCGGTAGGTGCTGCTTTCCGGGAACGATGAGGCGTCCGAGCGCCCCGATGATCAGCCCGATGATGATCGCGCTGAAGATTCCGGTGATCTCCACGAGCTCCCTCCCTTGGTAGCTGCCCCCTTCCTGTTCCCGGCGTGACCGGCGCAGACACGGGGGAAGCATTGAACTGGTGAAGCTTTTGCGCGCCTTTGTGGTGTTTTGCCATGATGTGGATCACTGGTGTATGCGCGTACGCCCGTGCTCACGCATCGTGGAACGAGAGCTTCCGAGAACGGACGACCGAGGCGATCGGGGCTCACGCGGCCGGCCACGCGACACCGCAGAGGACCGCCGACATGCTCTTGGCCTTCACCACGGCCCACGCCACGCGGGCGGGCCGCGCAGGACGATCACCCCATTGAGGGGAACAAAGAGGGCAAGGGGACAAGGGGATGGCCAGGAGGTGGCTCACACGCTCCTGGCCGAACATGTCAAGGTCACTTGACGCCTTCTTCGAGACGCAGGGCAACGCCCAGGGCGAAGAAGGTCGGGGCCCACTCGCCGATGAAGATCCCCCACCGGTCGGCCCGCTCGGTGCCGCCCTCCTCCTTCTTCCTGGACACACACCAGCTCAAAAGAGCGATTCCCACACTGGCGGTGCCGGCGGCGTAGGCCATTTCCGAGGTGACTCCGAGTTCGGACAACTTCGCGATCATGGATTTCCCTGTGGGTCGAGTGCTGTTCCTCTGTGCCTTTGCCCGAAGGTGTGTCAAGTCAAGAGCAGGGGCGAGCAAAACATGAGATCTTGCGGAGCCCCGAACCGGGACCGCACGGTTCTGACCGTGCAGGTGGGTGTACGGGTCAGCGGCTCGGAACGTACGAAAAGCAGTGGAATCGGGCGTCCGGCCGGGAAGAGTTCACCCTCGCGGATGGTTGAAGCCACAGGGTCGATCGAGGCCGAGGCCTCGTCCGTGGCTCGGTGACATCAGTTGTCGTCCATGGCTTTGCGTAGATCCTTGAGGAGAGTGATCACCATCGGTCGCATGGAGGGCTTCACGGTGTCGAAGATCCGGCGCTGCTTCTGTTCCATGCCCCTCCGGTGGATGGCGAGCACCCGGTCCCCCTCCTCGGTGAGGGTCACCACGGTGCTCCGCTCGTCTATTTCGGAACGGCGGCGTGCCAGCATCCCCTTGCGTTCGAGTTGTTGGATCATACGAGTGGCGGACGGGGACGACACCCCCACCACATGGGCCACGGCCCCGACGTTCGGGCCGTCCAACCCACGCACCGCCTCCATGAGCAAGGCCTGTGTGAGTGTGAGATTTTCCGCACCACGATGCCCATGTCCGGTCCGAGAGCGGGCGTGGATCGCCGCGTTGATCAATTCTGTCCAGGCGCGCTGAAACTCTTCGAGCTCGGCACTTGGCTGCTCGGCGCTGGGGGCGCGTGTCTCGTCGGGCACGAAACGGTCCTCGCATGCTGACGAAGGCGACGGACCCCGCGGGTCCGTCCGACAGTTTGACGATTGTATAGTCTAGCTATTAAAAAGCTAATGCACGTAAGTTCACGTAGAGATCCACGCCTCGCACACCGTAGCGACCCGCCCTGTCCATTGATCCGGTGATGGGTACCAGATTCTGCTGTCGGGGTAGTGGACGTCCACCTGCGACAGGGTGGGCCCGGACCGGTCCGGGAGGGGCGCATTGACAACGGTGCTGATCGCGCATTTCATTGCTGCGGCGGTGGCGCCCTTACTGGTACGCCGATGGGGCCGCGACGCTTTCCTCGCCCTTGCCGTGGTGCCCGGCATCTCCTTCGCCTGGGCCCTGTTCCAGTTGCCCACCATCCTGCAGGGGAAGGAACTGACGAGTTCCTACACATGGGCAGAGGAGTTCTCGCTCCGCCTGGGGATGCACATGGACGCCCTCGGGCTGGTGATGACCCTCATCGCCACGGGCGTGGGCACACTGATCCTCGTCTACTGCTCTCGCTACTTCAGCGACTCCGAGCCCGGGCTGGGGCGCTTCGCCGGAGTATTCGTCGCCTTCGCCGGCGCCATGCTCGGTCTCGTCCTCGCCGACGACCTCATCCAACTCTTCGTCCACTGGGAACTGACCACTGTCTTCTCCTACCTCCTGATCGGCCACAACACCGAACTCCAGGAGAGCCGTAGAGCTGCGATGACCTCGCTGACCGTCACCACGTTCGGCGGTCTGGCGATGCTCGTCGGGATGATCGTGCTCGGCGAGAGCGCCGGAACGTACGTGATCGCCGAGATCGTGGCCGACCCACCGGAAGGCACACTGATCAACGTCGCACTCGTACTGATCATGATCGGTGCGATGTCGAAGTCGGCATTGACCCCGTTCAGCCTGTGGCTGCCCGCTGCGATGCGTGCCCCCACACCGGTCTCCGGTTACCTGCACGCTGCGGCGATGGTCAAAGCCGGTGTCTACCTGGTCGCGCGCCTCACCCCGGCCTTCGGTGATGTGCTGATCTGGCAGGGCATGGCGGTCTTCTTCGGGGTGCTCACCATGCTGCTGGCCGGTTGGAAGGCCTTGCGGCAGGTCGATCTCAAGCT
>DXDP01000414.1 GCA_019115445.1 Candidatus Nocardiopsis merdipullorum | reverse complement strand
TCGGTACCACGGTCACCACGCCGATCTTCGGTGTCGAGGTGCCGGTGGTGGCCCACCGTCTGGCCGACCCGGAGAAGGGTTCCGGGATCGCGATGATCTGTACCTTCGGTGACACCACCGACGTCACCTGGTGGCGTGAGCTGCAGCTGGAGACCCGTCCGATCATCGGTTGGGACGGACGCATCATGGCCGACCCGCCCTCCGGTCTGCAGACCGGAGCGGCCCGCGAGGCCTACGACAAGCTGGTCGGTGCGACCGTGCACACCGCGCGTGTGCGCACCGTCGAACTCCTTCGGGAGAGCGGAGACCTGGTCGGTGAGCCCGAACCCATCACCCACCCGGTCAAGTTCTACGAAAAGGGCGACAAACCCCTGGAGATCGTCACCACCCGCCAGTGGTACATCCGTAACGGTGGTCGGGACGAGGCCCTTCGGGAGCAGCTCCTCCGACGTGGTCGCGAGCTCACCTGGCACCCCGAGCACATGCGGCGACGTTACGAGAACTGGGTGGAGGGTCTCAACGGTGACTGGCTCATCAGTCGCCAACGCTTCTTCGGTGTCCCCTTCCCCGTCTGGTATCCGCTGGATGCCGAGGGCAACCCGCGCTACGACGAACCGATCACGCCTTCCGAGGAGCAGCTGCCGGTCGACCCCAGCTCGCAGGTCCCCCAGGGTTACACCGAGGACCAGCGGGGACGGGCGGACGGGTTCATCGGTGATCTCGACGTCATGGACACCTGGGCGACCTCTTCACTGTCTCCGCAGATCGTTTCCGGTTGGGAACGTGACGAGGATCTGTTCAAGCGGGTCTTTCCGATGGACTTCCGCCCCCAGGGGCAGGACATCATTCGGACCTGGTTGTTCTCCACGGTCGTGCGCGCCCACTTCGAGAACGACTCGCTGCCCTGGTCCACGACCGGACTCTCCGGTTGGGTCCTGGACCCGGAGGGCAAGAAGATGTCCAAATCCAAGGGCAACGTCCTCACCCCGACCGCACTGATGGAGAGATACAGTTCCGACGCGGTCCGCTACTGGGCCGCCAACGGTCGTCTGGGTACCGACACCGCCATGGACGAGGGCCAGATGAAGGTCGGCCGGCGGTTGGCCATCAAGATCCTCAACGCGGGCAAGTTCGTCATGTCGGTGGCCGGTGAGGGTGCCACCAGCGATCCGGCACTGGTCACCGAGCCCCTGGACCGGGCGATGCTGGTCGCTCTGGCCGAGATCGTGGACGAGGCCACCGAGGCCTTCCACTCCTACGACCACACCCGTGCTCTGGAGGGCATCGAGCGTTTCTTCTGGAGTTTTTGCGACGACTACCTGGAGCTGGTCAAGGCTCGTGCCTACGACACCGAATCGGAAAAGGGTGCTTCGGCGCGCGCGGCCCTGCTCATCGCTCTGGGGGCCCTGCACAGGCTGTTCGCGCCCTTCCTGCCCTTTGTCGCAGAGGAGGTCTGGAGCTGGTGGCAGGAGGGTTCGGTCCACGCCCAGCGCTGGCCGGACCCCTCGGAGTACCGCCGTGCCGGCGGTGACGGTGATCCTGCTGTCCTGACCGCGGCTTCCGAGGTCCTGGGGCTGGTTCGCAAGGCCAAGTCGGAGGCCAAGTTGTCCATGCGTGCCGAGGTCGAACGAGTCCGGGTGAGTGGCAAGCAGGTCCCGTCCGCCCGTTGGGCCGCCGCCGACATCGCCGCGGCAGGGCGTGCCGCCGACATCGATTTCGTGAGTACCGACGACGAGGAACTCGTGGTCGACGTGGTCTTTCCCGAACCGGACGAGACGAGCTCCTGAGGCTGGAAGTGCCCACGGCCGGGTGGTGTGGCGTTGAGCACCGTCGCACCACCCGGGGGACGATAGGCTCAAGGAGTGTGAGTACCACATCCTCGGAAGGCAGCCGAGTCCCGATCACGGTCCACCGCTTGGACCCCGGCCTCCCCATGCCCGCCTACGCCCATCCGGGTGACGCGGGCGCCGACCTGTGCATCGCGGTGGACGCCGTCATCGCTCCGGGTGAGCGGGTCACGGTCCCCACGGGCCTGGCCATCGCCCTGCCGGAGGGTTACGCGGCGTTCGTGCACCCACGCTCGGGGCTGGCCGCACGCAGCGGCCTGACGATCGTCAACGCTCCCGGGACGGTCGACTCCGGGTACCGGGGTGAGATCAAGGTGACCCTGCTCAACACCGACACCCGCACCCCGATCGAGCTCACGCGTGCGGAGCGCATCGCACAGCTGGTGATTCAGAAAGTGGAGCGGGCCGAATTCGTCGAGGTCGACTCGCTGCCCGAGTCGGAACGTGGAGCGAGTGGTTTTGGTTCGACAGGGAAAGACACCCTGATTCCCCGGTGACAAACTGGGGTCAACGAAAAGCGTGAGAGGTGAAGGCGTGTTCGGACGCCGCCGAAGGAAGCGGGACAAAGACACTGGAAGGGGCACATCGGCCGAGTCCACGCCCAAGCACGAAGGTGTTGCCGGAGCGGTCTCCTTCGACAACGAGGTCACACCAGAGGCGCCCAAACCACAGCCGGTCAAGGACGAGGACCGTCACCGGCTCACCGGCCCCTGGGATTCCACGGAGGAAGCCTCGGAGGTCAAACGCATGGACCTGGGCAGTATGAAGGTGCCCATGGAACAGGGCACCGAGATCCAGGTCAATGTCGCCCAGGACAAGCAGGGCAAACAGAAGATCATCGGTGTCACCCTCGTGCGGGGCAAGACTTTGCTGCAGGTGCAGCCCTTCGCCGCTCCCAAGTCCTCCGGACTGTGGGACGAGATGCGTGAGGAACTACGAGAGCAAGTCGTCAAACAGGGCGGTAGGGTCGAGGACCACGACGGCACCTTCGGCCCGGAACTGCGCGCGCTCGTCCCGGTCAAGGGCAAGCAGACCGAGGACGGCAAACAGTTGGGCCAGCGCGTGCGCTTCATCGGGGTCGACGGCCCACGCTGGGTCCTGCGCGGTGTGATCCGTGGTGAGGGGGCCTCCAAACCCGAGATGATGGCCGAGGTCGAGCAGATCTTCGCGGGCATCGTGGTGGTGCGTGGCGACCAGCCGGCCCCGCCCAGCGAGATGCTGCCGATCACCGTTCCCAAGCAGATCCAGGAGCAGATGGCCCAGGCGGCCCAGCGGCGCGCTGCTCAAAAGGCCGCCCGGAGCGGCAACGCAGGACGTTCCCCCAATGGTTCCCCCTCAGGAGGCCGGTCCGGCCCGGCGGTCTCCGATTCTTGACCAAGAAAGCATGTCGGGGTGGTGCGGTCTTTCGTAGTGTGAGCCCATGGCACAGCAGACGACAGAAGACAGCGCCCCCCGACACCTGCCCGAGGACTGGAATCGTGCCTTGGCCGTGGTGGCCCACCCCGACGATCTGGAGTTCGGGTGTTCCTCCGCGATCGCCCGATGGACCTCACAGGGCAAGGACGTCGTGGAACTGTTGGTGACCAAGGGGGAGACGGGGATCGACACCCTGTCCCCGGAGGAATGTGCTCCGGTGCGTATGGCCGAGCAGCGTGCCTCGGCGGCCGCGGTGGGTGTTTCCGAGGTGGAGTTCCTCGACTTTCCCGACGGCACCCTGGAGTACGGCCTTCCGTTGCGCCGCAGCCTCGCCCGGGAAATTCGACGGTTGCGTCCCGATGTGGTGATCTCGATCAACTTCCGGGAGGGTTTTGCCCCTTCCGACCGTTTCTTCAACCATGCCGATCACCGGGTCCTGGGCCCCGCTCTTCTCGACGCGATCCGTGACGCAGCCAACCGTTGGGTGTTCACCGACCAACTCGAAGAAGGCCTGGAGCCCTGGGACGGGGTGCGCTTCACCGCGTTCGGTTCCTCACCTCGGCCGACCCACTACGTGGAGTTGAGTGAGGCGAACCTGGCCGACGGGGTGGCCTCCTTGGCCGCTCACAAGGTGTACCTTTCCAACCTCGAAGGGTTCGACCAGGAATCGTTCCTGCCGAAGGTCGCGGCCGAAGCCGGCCAGGAGTTCGGGGTGTCCCTGGCCACCGCTTTCGAGGTGTTCGAGAGCTGAACGGTTCGGTCAGTCGGCGGGACCGGGATCGACCGGGTCGGTGATTCGGCCCAGGAACAGGATCGCCCCGTGCCTGCGGAGTACGAACACGAACGGCCGATCGACGACGAATCGCACCGGTTCGGGCCGCACCACGGCGGACATGACCATGATCGCCGCGGTGGCGGCCGCTCCTTCGGCACCTTTTTCGTTCACTCGCAGCACGGACTGGTGCACAAGGGTGTCGACCTTGAGCGGGGTGTCACTGATGCCGTCGAAGCGGGCATCGGCGGTGCCCAGGTCCCGCACCCCGAGGGAAGCCAGGAAGGGCAGCAGTCCTGTGTCGGTCTCCACCGAAAATCGTGGGAGTGCCAAGGACACCCGTGAAGATCTTCGCCCCCGGTAGAGCCCGGTCAGGTCCTCGGCCGTCGGGGTGGGAGGTGTGGACGCGGTCTTGTCGGGCAGAAGAACGTCCATGGTCAGGCCGTACTCGCCCGCCAGGCTCACCATGCTCCAGCCCCGTGCCCGGGAGTACGGCAGCTCCTCGACCTTGTGCATCGTCGGCACCTTGTGGGTACCGCCCGGCGAGTGGAAACGGGTGTTGCGGGTCTGGTCGGGCACGAAGGGATCGGTCCAGAGCATCTTCACCCACAGTGCGTTGACAAGAGCCATCCGCACATCCGGGTGGACGGTACCGGGAGGCAACAGTTCATCGATGATGCCTCGGGTCACCTCGGAGACTCGTCGATTGATCGCGGTACGTACCCCTTCGGGGTCACCCGCGAAATCGACCCTGGAGATCTCGGCACCGACACGGGCACGCACGCGCTCGGTGAACTCCGGACGAACCTGTAGGTCCTTTCGTAGGTACAGGCCGTTGAGGACGGCCAGGTCCAGCCCTTCCTCCGGCGTCACGGCGGTGTCGAGCACGTCCAACTGGTCCTCGGGGTGCGGCCCCAGCAGAAGGAGCAGCTCCTCCAGGGTGCGTTCACACGCCCCTGTGGCCAACAGGGCCAGCACCGAGGCCACCGAGTACGGGGACCACACGTGTGAGGTCTGTGGACTGCTCACAGCACGGTCCACCGCGGTCGCAAAGGCCAGGTGGTCCGGGTTCGGAGGTGTGCTCAGCTGCATGCGCGCTCCTTCTCTGGCGGGTGATGGGACCAGCGTACGGAAAGGAAGCCTGTTCTTGTCGGAGAGCTGTTCGCCTGGACCGGGGGAAGGAAGAGGTCAGGAAAAAGTTGCGCCGAAGGCGGAGGAAGCCAGACAACAAGGGTGCGTGGGAAGTGACGTTGCCACTCACAGCTGGTGACGATTGGCCTAGTCTGGGGTGGACAACAGTGCGCAGCCGTGCAAGACACGTCGACACCGGACCGGGGGCAGCATGACTGAGCAGCATCGGGCCGCCGAGGAGACCAGGTCCTCGGCCGCTGAGGGCGACAAGGAGGACGCCCCCCGAGTCACAGAAGACACGGTCGAGGCGCTGGTCCGCTCACAGCTTGCCAAGGCTCTGGGGGGTAAGCGCGGCATGGTCGAGGCCGCCATACCCACGTTGACCTTCACCATCGGTTATGTGCTCACCGAGGAGCTGCGCGGGTCGATCCTGTGGGCCGTGGGAACCGCGCTCGTCCTCGGACTGGTGCGGCTCGTGCAGCGTTCCTCGCCGCAGTACGTCATCACGAGTCTGTTCGGCATCGGGATCGCGGCGTTGTTCGCGATGCGTAGCGGTGACGCCGCCGATGCCTTTCTGCCCGGCATCATCTACAACGCCGTCTACGCCGCCGTGCTGACGGGGACGATCCTGGTGCGTTGGCCCGCAATCGGTCTGATGATCGGCCCGTTCATCGGGCACAAGGAGGATTTCACCTCCTGGCGGACCAACCCGGCCGTGGTCACGCTCGCCTCCCGGTTGACCTGGCTGTTGGTGTTGCCGTGCGTGATCCGCGTGCTCGTGCAGTATCCGCTGTGGCTGGTCGACAACTACGACTGGGCGGACACCTTCGCGGTCCTGGGTTTTTCCAAGGTTGCGATGGGATGGCCGTTGCAGGTCGCCGCGTTCGCGGGCATGGTCTGGGTGTTGGCCCGTGGCCGTACCCCGCTCGAAGGTGATGCCTCGGCCCCGTCGGGTACGGCCGAGGAGGAAAGCGCCACCGAGATCGACCCCGGTGAACGCTGAGTCCTTTCGTTCAGGTGGACTCCTCGGAGTCCACGGGCCCAAGAAGCTCCTCCAGGGACGTCATGGAGTCGTTCTCGGCGAGGAACACGATCGTGACACCCACCGCCAGGGTCTCCTGCGGCGCGGGTGGACGCACCCCGTTCGCGCCGATCACGGCAACCAGTGCCACGCCCTGTGGCAGGGCTTCGGTGAGCACGCTCTCGGGGTGGCCCGCGAACGGGCTCTCCGCACGCAGGATCGATTCGACGATCTCCGCACCCGGTAGAGGCGGTGGTGCATTCTCGTCGGTGGTCTCGTCCTCGGGAACCCCTTCCACCAGGTCGGCGATCAGCCGGGGAGGGGAGACCGCCAGATCCACCCCCCAGGCCTCGGTGAACAACCATTCGTTGTCCGGGTCGTTGATGCGGGCGATGACCCGCTCCACCGAGAACTCGGTCTTGGCGAGCAAAGACACCACGAGATTGACCTTGTCGTCACTGCTGGCGGCGATGACCACGTCGAAGTCGCCCAGGCGGGCATCCTCCAGGGTCGCCAGTTCGCAGGCATCGGCAAGAAGCCATTCCACCTGCGGTAGGTCGTCCACACCGATGGCCCGGGTGTCCCGGTCGATGAGCAACACGTCGTGACCGCTGCCGGCCAGCTCCGTGGCGATGGAACGGCCCACACTGCCCGCCCCTGCGATGGCGATCCGCATCTCAACCACGCTCCGTCCGGTCGTTGCGTTCCCATTGCTCGACGAGGGCGTCGAGGTCGCGCGCGTGCGCGGCCACGTGTATCACGTCGCCCTCGGCCAACACCACGTCCGATCCTGCCAGGAGGATCCGGCCCTCACGGGTCAGGTAGACCACGCGCCACGAGGCTTCCTTCTCCAGGTCGTCCAGGCGTTGCCCGGCCCTGCTCCGAGGTACCTGCAGTTCACGCATGGACAGGGTGCCCGAGGCGTCCCGCCACTCCGGCCCTGCGGCGAGTTGTTCGTCACCGGGCATCATGCGACGCAGGATCGCATCGGCGGTCCAACTCACCGTCGCGACGGTGGGGATGCCCAGGCGCTGATAGACCTCGGCGCGCCGCGGATCGTAGATGCGGGCGACCACGTGTTCGACGCCGAAGGTCTCGCGGGCCACTCGGGCGGCGATGATGTTGGAATTGTCCCCGTTGCTGACCGCGGCGAAGGCCGAGGCCCGGTCGACCCCGGCCGTGATCAGTACGTCGCGGTCGTGGCCCATCCCCCGGATCGCGTGTTTGGCCACGTTGCCACGCAATCGCCGAAACGAATCCGGATCCTGGTCGATCACCGCCACCGTGTGCCCCAGGTCGACCAGCCTGTGCGCCAGAGTGGACCCCACACGACCGCAGCCCATGATCACGATGTGCATCTCGCCCCGCATTCCGTCGAGATCGCTCTGCCGGGCCTGCCGTGGTCACGGGCGCCCGCTCGGTCACACTGTGGCACACATACCCGAGGTACGTGGCGGCGGTCCCCGAAGCTGCGCCGACTTGCCCGGGGGCAGTTCGAACACTCGTGGGGGCCGGTAGGTTGGGAACGGCTGGTGGCTGCGTACGCGCGGGTCACCCGAAGGGCGTTCCGAGCACCCGAGGATGGCGAGATGGCCCGTGTGGGCACCGAATTCGAAATGACCGTCGACGACGTCGCGCACGGGGGATGGTGCGTGGGGCGTCACCAGGACCAGGTGGTGTTCGTACGACACGCACTGCCCGGTGAACGCGTGCGGGTGCAGGTCACCGAGAGGACGAGCCGCTTCCTGCGGGCAAACGCCGTGGAGATCTTGTCCGCCTCTTCGGACCGGGTCGAGGCACCCTGCCCCTTCGCAGGCCCGGGCATGTGCGGAGGGTGCGACTGGCAGCACGCCTCCCTGCCTGCCCAGCGTCGGATCAAGGGCATGGTCGTGACCGATCAGCTACGTCGTATCGCGGGCATCGAGCGCAAGGTCGTGGTGGAGGAACTGCCCGGCACCCCTGATGGTCTGGGGTGGCGCACCAGGGTGCGTTTCTCCGTGGACGCCGACGGCCGTGCGGGGCTGCATCGTCATCGCTCCCACCAGATCGAGCCGATCGATCGTTGCCTCATCGCGCACCCCGGTGTGACCGAGCTGGGTGTGACCGATGTTTCCTGGCCGGGGGTGCGGGACGTGGAGGCGGTGGCCTCTGCGAGCCGTGCCGACCGTGCCGTTGTGGTCAACCCGGCCGGGGCCAAGCTGGGTGACCTGCCGGACCTGAAGGCCTCCAGCGCCGTCCTGCGTCGCTTCAAAAACGGGCGTGTGCAGCAGGTGCGTGGCCGTCGGGGAGTGCGTGAGACGGTGGACGGACACGAGTACCGGGTCAGCGCGGGCGGGTTCTGGCAGGTTCACCCCGCCGCGGCTGCCACGTTCACACACGCGGTGATGGAGGCGCTGACTCCACGTCCGGGGGAGACGGCGCTGGATCTGTACTGCGGTGCCGGTCTGTTCACCAGAGCTCTGGCCGAGGCTGTGGGGCCCGAGGGTCGGGTCATGGGGGTGGAGAGCGGTATGGATGCCGTGCGCGATGCCCGCCACAACCTGCGGGACCTGGAGCAGGCCCGGATCGAGCAGGGCCGGGTGGAGGCGCAGCTGCGTGAGTGGGCGGACGTGCGTGCCGACGTGATCGTGCTGGACCCGCCGCGTGCGGGTGCCGGTGAGGACGTGGTGCGCAAGCTGGCCGGTACGTGGCCGCGGCGGATCGCCTATGTGTCGTGCGACCCTGCCACGCTCGCCCGTGACCTGGCCAGGTTCGAACAAGCGCGGTACAACCTGGTGGATCTTCGCGTCTTCGACGCTTTTCCGATGACCCACCACATGGAATGCCTGGCCGTGCTGGAGCCGTTGCGGCCTTCCCCTCGTCACCGCGATCCCCAGGGGAGCCCGGAGGAGCGGTGAGGAAGGTCCCGATCGGGGTTTCCTTCGGGTGGTGTACGCGCGCCAGTTTCTGATCGACCGGGGTCATGAGGGAAAATGACGGTATGCGTCTGAGGATTTTCCTTGAACCCCAGCAGGGGGCCACCTACGAGGACCAGCTTGCCGTTGCCCGTGCGACGGAGGAACTCGGCTTCGATGCCTTGTTCCGGTCGGACCATTTTTTGTCCATGGGTGACCACGTGGACGGTCTGCCGGGTCCCACCGACTCCTGGATCACCTTGGCCGGGCTGGCTCGGGAAACCTCCAGTATCCGGCTCGGCACGTTGATGACCGCGGCGACCTTCCGCCATCCCGGGCTCCTGGCGATCGCGGTGGCGCAGGTGGACCGGATGAGTGGTGGTCGGGTGGAGTTCGGTTTCGGTTCGGGTTGGTTCGAGGACGAACACACCGCTTACGGGGTCCCCTTTCCTCCCACCCCTCGAGAGCGCTTCGACCGTTACGAGGAGCAGCTCGACATCATCACGGGCCTGTGGCGAACCCCGGTCGGAGAGATGTTCCGTTACGAGGGCAAGCATTATCGCCTGACGGAGGGGCCTGCGCTCCCCAAACCGCAGCAGGCACCGAGTCCGCCGATCCTTCTCGGTGGTACCGGCCGTACGCGCACGCCGCGTATGGCCGCCAAATACGCCGACGAGTACAACGTGCCCTTTGCCTCGATCGAGGAGACCACGCAGGCTTTTGGCCGTACTCGCGATGCGGTGCGGGCAGCAGGGCGCAATGTACCCATGATCTATTCGGCCGCGCAGGTGTTGTGTGTGGGGCGCAACGAGGAGGAGTTCACCCGCCGTGCGGAACGTATCGGTCGTGCACCTGAGGAGCTGAGGCAGAACGGTCTGGCAGGAAGTCCGGCAGAGCTGGTGGACAAGATCGGCCGTTTCCAGGAGGCCGGAGCGGAACGTATGTATCTGCAAATGCTGGACATGTCCGATCTGGAGCACCTGGAGTTGGTGGCCGGGGAAGTGGTCCCCCAGTTGGGTTGAGGGTTGCTCACGTGCTTGTTCGGGGCTCGTTCCCCCTCGACAAACACTCGATAACTTGATATCGAGATATAAATTGATACCTTGATGTCAAGATAAGAGTGAGGTCCCCCCGACCCGTGTTCGGTCCGGGCGTGTGAAGTTGACCGCTTGTCCACGACCGACACCGAGACAGACATGGGCGCCCACAGCCGGTGCCGTGTGACCAACGACGAGTGGGATCGTTGCAGGTCACCGTAGGCCTGGTGGATGCTGGTGGTGGCGGGTGCGCGACAGGGCGCGACCCCGTCCCCGGCAGCCGGTGAGGGCGGCCTCAGTAGGTCCCGCGTTCGCCTGATACGGCAGGATGCTGGTGACACAGTGGCGAGATCAGGAGGCAGACATCGTGTCCACGAACAGCTTCGGCGCCCGTGACACGTTGCGCGTTGGCGACGAGTCGTACGAGATTTTCCGAGTGGACTCCGTTGAGGGGTCCGAACGGCTTCCCTACAGCTTGAAGGTCCTGTTGGAGAACCTTCTGCGTACCGAGGACGGGGTGAACGTCACCGCCGAGCACATTCGGTCGCTGGGGGAGTGGGACCCCAAGAGCCAACCCAACCAGGAGATCCAGTTCACCCCCGCGCGGGTGCTCATGCAGGACTTCACCGGTGTTCCGTGCGTGGTCGACCTCGCCACCATGCGCGAGGCCGTGCGCGACATGGGCGGTGACCCGGACAAGATCAACCCGCTGGCACCCTCCGAGTTGGTGATCGACCACTCCGTGGTCGTCGACCTCTTCGGACACCCCGACGCCTTCGAGCGCAACGTCGAGATCGAGTACGAGCGCAACTACGAGCGCTACAAGTTCCTGCGTTGGGGGCAGACGGCCTTCGACGAGTTCAGGGTCGTGCCGCCCGGTACCGGCATCGTGCACCAGGCCAACATCGAACACCTGGCGCGCGTGACCATGGACCGCAAGGGTCAGGCCTACCCCGACACCTGTGTGGGGACCGACTCCCACACCACGATGCAGAACGGTCTGGGCATCCTGGGCTGGGGCGTGGGCGGTATCGAGGCCGAGGCCGCCATGCTCGGCCAGCCGATCTCCATGCTCATCCCGAGTGTGGTCGGCTTCAAGCTGACCGGTGAGCTCCAGCCGGGAACCACCGCCACCGACCTGGTCCTGACCATCACCGAGAAGCTGCGCGAACACGGTGTGGTCGGCAAGTTCGTCGAGTTCTACGGCGATGGTGTGGCTTCCGTACC
This sequence comes from Candidatus Nocardiopsis merdipullorum, assembly GCA_019115445.1. Classification (GTDB taxonomy): domain Bacteria; phylum Actinomycetota; class Actinomycetes; order Streptosporangiales; family Streptosporangiaceae; genus Nocardiopsis; species Nocardiopsis merdipullorum. The sequence continues at coordinate 3,401 of DXDP01000414.1, read as the reverse complement.
GCTGGCCAACCGTGCCACCATCGGCAACATGAGCCCGGAATTCGGGTCCACCGCCGCGATCTTCCCGATCGACGACGAGACCATCCGCTACATGCGCCTGACCGGGCGCTCCGAGGCCCAGGTCGCGCTGACCGAGGCCTACGCCAAGGCCAACGGATTCTGGCACGACCCGTCCGAGGAGCCCGAGTTCTCCGAGTACCTCGAACTCGATCTGGCCGATGTCGTTCCGTCGATCGCCGGTCCCAAGCGCCCGCAGGACCGCATCGCGCTCTCGCGTGCCCAGCAGACCTGGCGTAACGACGTCCGCGAGTACGTCGAGGACGTCGTCGACGAGTCGGTCGAGGAATCCTTCCCGGCCTCCGACTCTCCCGCGCACAGCGCCAACGGTGACCGCCCGCACAAGCCGGTCGAGGTCACCCTGGCCGACGGCACCAAGACCGAGGTCGACCACGGGTCCGTGGTGATCGCCGCGATCACCTCCTGCACCAACACCTCCAACCCCTCGGTCATGCTGGGTGCGGCCCTGCTGGCCAAGAAGGCGGTGGAAAAGGGTCTGAACCGCAAGCCGTGGGTCAAGACTTCCCTGGCACCCGGCTCCAAGGTCGTCACCGACTACTACGAACGTTCCGGCCTGACCCCGTACCTGGACAAGCTGGGCTTCAACCTGGTCGGCTACGGCTGCACCACCTGCATCGGCAACTCCGGCCCGTTGCTGCCGGCGATCTCCGAGGCCGTGAACAACAACGACTTGGCGGTCACCTCGGTCCTGTCCGGTAACCGGAACTTCGAGGGCCGGATCAACCCGGACGTGAAGATGAACTACCTGGCCTCGCCGCCGCTGGTGGTCGCCTACGCCTTGGCCGGGTCGATGGACGTGGACATCACCACCGAACCTCTGGGTACCGGCAAGGACGGCGAGCCCGTCTACCTGTCCGACATCTGGCCCTCCGCCGAGGAGATCCAGGAGGTCATGGACAACGCGATCGCCTCGGACATGTACCAGAGCGCCTACTCCGATGTGTTCGCCGGTGATGACCGTTGGCGTGAGCTGCCCACCCCCACTGGCAACATCTTCGAGTGGGAGGACGACTCCACCTACGTCCGCAAGCCTCCGTACTTCGAGGGCATGGGTCGCGAACCGGAGCCGGTCACCGACATCTCCGGTGCCCGCGCCCTGGCCAAGCTCGGTGACTCGGTCACCACCGACCACATCTCCCCGGCCGGTGCCATCAAGCCGGGCACCCCGGCCGCGGAGTACCTCAAGGCCCACGGTGTGCAGCGTCGTGACTTCAACTCCTACGGTTCCCGCCGCGGTAACCATGAGGTGATGATTCGCGGTACGTTCGCCAACATTCGCCTGCGCAACCAGATCGCGCCGGGCACCGAGGGCGGCTACACCCGGGACTTCACCCAGCCCGGTGGCCCGGTGTCGTTCATCTACGACGCCGCGCAGAACTACGCTGCGCAGGAGACCCCGCTGGTGGTCCTGGGCGGTAAGGAGTACGGCTCCGGCTCCTCGCGTGACTGGGCGGCCAAGGGCACCCTTCTGCTGGGCGTGCGTGCGGTGATCACCGAGTCCTTCGAGCGCATCCACCGCTCCAACCTCATCGGTATGGGTGTTCTGCCTTTGCAGTTCCCCGAGGGCGAGTCGGCCGACTCCCTCGGCCTGAACGGTGAGGAGACCTTCGACATCACCGGGGTGACCGAACTCAACGAGGGCCGTGTCCCCGAAACGGTGAAGGTTCGTACCGACACCGGTGTCGAGTTCGACGCCGTTGTGCGTATCGACACCCCGGGTGAGGCCGGGTACTACCGTAACGGCGGCATCCTGCAGTACGTCCTGCGCCAACTGATCGCCAAGTAGTCACCGAAGTTTCGCTCCGTGCCCAACAGGTGCGATTCATGGGGCCGCCACCGTCCGACCGACGGTGGCGGCCCTTGTTGTGCCCCCGACACGGTTCCCCGGATCCACGTGTGGAAAATGGTGGGTACGGTTTTTGGTAGGGCCGAAAGGCCCAGCTGTGCTCAGTTCGCACACCCGCCCTCAAGAACGGGCTCAGAACCCGAGGAAAAGCCCACTCGGGATCGGAGCGGCCAAACCCCCGAGGTACCCCCGCCGTGCACGACAGGACGGTGCGGGTGAGAACCGGTCCGAACCCGACACCAGTGTCGAGACAGGTTGACCGGATGTTCCCCCTTCGCCCCCGCACGCCCCACAGAACGATGCCGTATCTGGCCGTGCCGCTGCTGACGGTGCTGTTCCTGCTTTGCGCCGTGCCCGCCCACGCCGAAAAGGAACAGCAGGCGGAGGAGAAGGTCAGCGCTGCCGAGTACTTCGCCGACCTCCTGGAGGAAGAAGAACCCGAAGGGGCAGCGATCGTGATCCACGACTCGGTCGTCGGGGAACACGATCCGACCGAGTTGTCCCAGGATCTGCGCGATGCGTTCGATCGGCTGGAGGTGCCCTACTACGTTGTGGCCTCCGCCGTTCCCAGCCACCGAACCCACGGCGACGACTTCCTGGCCGCCGTGCAGGACCGTGTGGCAGAGCCCGGACTGTACGTCCTGCTGAAGCCGAACTCGTCCCAGGTGTATGCGATCTCCAGTGGGGTGGATCTGCCCGTGGAGGACGCAGCCGACGTGCTCCTTCGGGAGAGGACATTCACCCACGACACACCCATGGACGTACGGGCCGACACCTTCGTGGACACTTTGCAGGCCCCGGATCTGGATGAACGCGCGAAGCTGAGCTGGTACCAGACCTCGCCGATCTTCTGGTGGTGGGATCGGTACGTCCAAGGGGTGAACCCCAACAGCTATGGCGGACCGGCCGGCTTGGGCGAAACGGCCGCTTTTGTCATGGGGTCGACCCTCACCCTGTCCGTGGTCCTTCTCAAGGTCCGAACAAGGCGGCGCGTTCGTGCCGAAGAGGCGGGCCACCTCGGAAAACTGCCCAGGGACCGTGCTCTTGCCGTTGGCGGCACTCTGGCCCCGGTCGTTGGTGCCGTGGCCATGATCGCCTCCCTGACATACCTCAACACTGCGTCCTTGTCGCAGGACATACCGGATGCGAAGCCACTTCCACCCGAAGAGGCTCCCTATGTGGCTTCCACGGTCCGGGTCGACCGGATCGCCGATGCGCTGCGGAAGACATCCCTGTATGTGGACCCCTTGGCCCAGGACAGCACGGAGGAACTGGCCGAGGTGGCAGAACGCCTGGAGGCATCGGAGCTGCCGGTGTACGCCGCCGTGGTCCCCATGAGCATGTCCGACGAGTCCGAGGGGGAACCGGAGATTCTGGCGCACGCCCTGCATCATGTGATGGGCGAGGACGGGGTCTTCGTCGTGGTGGACAGCTCCGCGGGGGAATCCCCTCGGGTGGATGCGGCCCTGTTCGGTGT
>DXDP01000413.1 GCA_019115445.1 Candidatus Nocardiopsis merdipullorum | reverse complement strand
GGTAGATCGGGCACGAGCCCGCGCAACATGTTGACCAAGCGGCCCGCTGCCCTCGAAACGGCTGAACGCCAACCAGGGCCACTCCCCTGCGCTGCTGCGTCGAGACACTCGGCGGTTCGCTGCACGTGAAGGTCGAACTCGAAAACCAGAGGTACCGGCCCACCCGGAGTCGCATCCGTTTTGTCGTAGGCGCCGTGCCGAACGCCTGCCCCGGCTGGGTCGCCGCCCCTGCCGGTCTGGAGGAGGCCCAGGACCCGGACACGCTGTTGTTGAAACTGTGGCCACACACCAACCCGCCCGCCACCCGCCCCCGGGCGGGCAGCACCGGCACCTGGGTCCCGGCCCTGGCCTGACATCCCCGTACAGAGCGTCCCGGAATCGACCAGAGAGCTCCAGGGGATGTGACTCCCTCGAGAGGTGATTGAATGTAGTTCGTGTATTAAAGGCACGGCGCCACATGTGCGCAGAGCAAAGACTTCGCTCTGCTCAGCGCACACACGAAGACTTGACCGCCTCACTGGGAGAAGCAGGACAACCACGGAACGCTGGGAGCTATGCACAAGCGCTTGCTGGAACTCGAAGTCAAGAATTTTCGCAGTCTGCGCCAGGTCAGCGTCCCCCTCGGGCCTCTCAACGTGCTGGTCGGGCCCAACGGGGCGGGCAAGAGCAACCTGCTGGATGTCTTCAAGTTTCTGGCCGACATCATCCAAACCGACATCGAGCCCGCGCTCGCGGCGCGCGGTGGTTTTGAGAGCACGACGTTCCGTGGTGGGAGCAAGTCCCCCTCCAACATTCGTGTTCGCCTCAAAGCGACATGGACAAGGCACAGTAGCCCCAACGCACCCGATGAGTACGCGCTCCAGATCACGAGACGTCGCAGGGAGGGTGGAGACACCCTCTCCCGGAAGGAGAGCTTCCAGTTCAAACGGAGCAAGGGGCGCGGGCGCCGTATCACCATCCAGGGTGAGAAGGCACAGGTCGTGGACACACGTAAGAGCGAGGACGAAGAACCGGTCACCCACTCCATCGGTCTGCAACGCTTCAGCAGCGGCCTGTCGACCCTGCCTCGGTTGAGCGACGATGCCGGGGGTAACGAGGTCGCGGCCTTGGCCGAGGGGCTTGCGGCATTTCGGGTGTTCGACGTGGACGTGGACTCGGCACGATTTCCCTCCCGATACCCATCGCAGGCACTCTCGGGGACCGTGCTTTTCGAGGACGCTTCGAACCTTGCGCTTTTCCTGCTCACGCTCAAAAAAAACGATCCGGAATCGTGGGAACGCCTGGTGAACGACGCGCGGGAAGTGCTTCCCCAGCTCCAGGGTATCGATTTCGATTTTCCCTCGGGTGCGGCACGTGAGGTCATCGTGGTTCTCCACGAAAACGGACTTCGGGTGCCCACCCAACTGGCGGACGCCTCGTACGGAACCATCCGGCTCCTGGGGCTCCTCGCGCTCTTGTACGATCCCGACCCACCTGCCTTGACCTGTATCGAGGAGATCGACCACGGGCTCCACCCCCAAGCCCTGGAGCTTCTTGTGGAGCGGATACGTGAGGCGAGTGAACGTACCCAGTTCCTCATAGCGACCCATTCGCCGGCGTTGGCCGACAGACTCAGACCGGAAGAACTCATCGTCTGTGAGCGCGACAGCGGCGGAGCATCACGTATCCCAGTGGTCACTCGGGAGCGGCTGGAAAACATCGTGGAACGGAGCGAGGATCTTCCCCTGGGCGAATTGTGGTTCTCGGGGGTTTTGGGTGGTGGTCTGTGAGTGGCCGTCACCAGAAGCGAACCAGGGGTCGTACCCGATCCGTTGTCGTCGTCGCCGGAGAGGACCGCAACGACCGGGAGAGCTTGAAAAGCCTTCTGGAAGAGAAGCATCCCGATTTGCGTGGCAGTATCGTACAGATCCAAGATCCCGTCCGATTGCACAAGGCCACGGGGACGAACCTCACCAAGAGAGTTCGTTCGATCCTCAACAAAGCTGAAGGGGTTGCTGAGAAACACGAACCAGGAACCCGAGTCGCCTGTCTCTACGTGCACGAAGACTTCGATGCGGTCGACGGCCCGGACTATGTCAAAACACACCAACGTGTCGAACAAGAGATTCGTCGACAGCTGGGTCATGGGCACTACGTCTTGGCGGTCGCCGAGATGGAAGCATGGATGCTTCTCTTCCCCGAGGCGCTGTCCAAGGTGGTACGGACGTGGAAAGTTCCCGCCAAACACCTGGGCAAGGACACCGGCCGCTTTCCTGATCCCAAAGGTGTCCTCAAACGTGAGGTCTCCAAAGGCAAAGGACGCAGGTACACCGAGTCCGACGCACCCGATGTCTTCCGAGCCGTCATCGAGGGTGGGTATCTGAACTCGCCCCGGGGGAGCAACAGCTCCTGGACCCATTTCTGGCGGGGCGTCGAGTTCTGTGCTCGGAAACACCTCCACAAGTAACGCTCAAGACCTCTCCCCGGAACGGTGGACACCTTGTCACCACCGGGCTCTAACCTTGTGTCATGGCCGACCACACGGTGTTGCACACCCCTTCCCCCCGCGACATCCGAGCCGAACTCGAAGAGCTCGTCATCCGCGACCTCCACGGACCCATCGGCGGCGACGAACACGAGGAGTTCCCCACCTCCGAACGGGTCACCGACCGCTACATCCTCGGCCGGCTCGCCCCCAACGGGGCCGTCATCGAACCCGACGAGCAGGACACCCTCGCCGAGTCCGGGACAAGGGACTCCGCCGCCGAGAGCGAGGCCGACAGCGCCGACGCAGGGGCCGACGCCCCCGCCACCACCAGCATGTTCTGTAGCGCACACGGCTTCACCGTCTGCGTGGAACCAGACACCACCGAGCTGCACGCCCACGCCGCCTGGGCACACTACGAGAAAGTCAAGGCCCCCGAAGGTCGGGCCAAGTTCTACCGCCGTGTCCCACACACCGCGGACCTCGCCCTCCCCCTACCGGAGAAGGACACCCACCTGGGTCCGATCGAACTCGACCCCCAACAGCCCGGGGTGGTCCTCCGTGGGCGGATCCGTACCTACGAAGGCCGGCGATTGGTCACCGTCTTCCTCGTCAACGCCCAACAGGGCAAGAGCAAGGAACAGGACCTGTGGCTCTTCCAGGCCGAACTCGCCCTGACCGCCGCCGACGGCACCGCACCCGTGTTCGTGCCGCGTCCAGAGAATTTCTCCGGCGGTGACCAGCGGGACCGGGAGGAACAACGCAACCTGGCCATGACCCACCGGTTCCACGCCGAATTCGCGGTCGGACACAGCGTCGCCGTGGACGTGCGTACCGCCGCCGACGACCCGATGCGCGCGGTCAGGGTCGCCACCAACGCCACCCCCGGGTACGAGTTGCGGCACACCGACGTGCCCAGCGCCACCAAGGACAAGGACCTGCCCGAACTGGCCGACCTGGTGCTGGACATGAAGCACCTCGGCCAGGAAGACGAAGACACCGTCGACGTTCGTGTGGCCTTGGGACCCCTGGTCAGCGGGTACCGGGCCTGGATCGAACGCCAACGCGAACGCATCGACACCCCCGAATCCCGTCTACGGCACGACGGGGCCGACTTCCGTCACCTGGCCAAAACCAACATGGACGAGGCCGAACACGTCGCGAACCGGATCGCCGCCGCCATCGACCTGCTCGAAACCGACCCCGAGGCACTGGCCGCCTTCCGATTCGCCAACCGGGTCATGCACCGCCAACGCGTGCACGGCATCGCCGCCCAGGGAGACACCAAGGTCGCCCTCCCCACCCGCGTGCACGGGGTGGACCTTGCACACAACCGCAGCTGGCGCCCCTTCCAGCTGGCCTTCCTGCTGCTGAACCTGCCCTCGCTGACCGACCCCGCCCACCCGGAACGTTCGGGAAGCGGTTCCGAGGAAGAGCGCGTCGCCGACCTGCTGTGGTTCCCCACCGGTGGTGGCAAGACCGAGGCCTACCTCGGCCTGACCGCCTACACCCTGGCCATCCGCCGTCTCCAGCACACCGGACAAGCTCCCCACTCCGACACCGGGGTGGCGGTCCTGATGCGCTACACGCTCCGGCTGCTCACCATCCAGCAGTTCCAGCGCGCCGCCGCGCTCATCTGCGCCTGTGAGGTGGAACGCCGAGACGACCAGGCCCGTTGGGGTGCGGTGCCCTTCCGGTTGGGCCTGTGGGTCGGTGGCCGAGTCACCCCCAACACCTTCGGCCAGGCCAGGGACTGGGTCCGGGACAAGCGTTCCAACCGGGGTGGAGGCGGCCACGGCTCCCCGCACCAACTCACCGGCTGCCCGTGGTGCGGATCGACCATCGAACCCGGCAAACACATCGAAGCCGAGAGCAACGAACGTCGCACTCGGATCTTCTGCCCCGACCTGGAGTGCCCCTTCGGGGAGTACCTCAGCGACGGCGAAGGACTGCCGGTGCTGGTGGTGGACGAGGAGATCTACCGGCTCGTGCCCTCGCTCATCATCGCCACCGTCGACAAATTCGCCCAACTCACCTGGAAAGGGGAGGCGCAGAGCCTGTTCGGCCGGGCCTCCCACCACTGCACCCGACACGGCCATCTGGCCGGGCAGATGCACGACAGGATCTGTGGGAACTCCCTGCAACACAAAGCCGTGACCAAGGGCGTCAACCTACCGGCCGCCAAAGTGAGGCCCGCCCCGGTGGTCCGGCCACCCGACCTCATCGTCCAGGACGAACTCCACCTGATCACCGGGCCGCTCGGCTCCCTGGTGGGGCTGTACGAAACAGCCGTGGACCTGCTCTCCGGCTGGAACCACACCGCACCCGGCGGCAAGACCCGGCACAAGGTACGGCCCAAGATCATCGCCTCCACCGCCACCGTGCGCCGCGCCAAGGAACAGATCGGCAAACTCTTCGCCCGAAGCCGGACCCGGATCTTCCCACCCCAGGGGCTGGACGCCTCGGACACCTTCTTCTCCCGACAACGACCCACAGACACCGGCGACACCCTCCTGCCGGAGGCGCGCACCGAACACACCGCCGACGGGCGCCGCTACGTGGGCCTGTGCGCGCACGGGGTACGCATCAAATCGGCCCAGATCCGCGTATACGTGGCCGTCCTTGCCGCCGCCCAGAAGCTGTACCTCAAATACGGCCACAACGAGATCACCGACCCGTACATGACCCTGGTCGGCTACTTCAACAGCCTGCGCGACCTGGGAGGAATGCGCCGCCTGGTCGACGACGACGTCACCACCCGGCTCAGCCGAGCCGACCAGCGTGGCCTTGCACGACGCCACCTCCACCCCTACCGGGTGGAGGA
>DXDP01000412.1 GCA_019115445.1 Candidatus Nocardiopsis merdipullorum | reverse complement strand
TCCCACCTTTTTCGATGCCGACTGTCGAAGCGCTTCGAAATTTCTTTGCTGACCCCTCTTGTCGCGCTCTCGCGGGCTCTTCAGAATGATGTTCATTCATGGTCGTCCACCGAGTCCCGGATGTTTCGGTGGGTGACCGGACCGTCGAAACACAGGAGCCCGCTCCATGCCTTCCAACCCCAGAGAAAAAAACGTACGGCGACGACATCGAGAAAGACCCTGGCGCCGATCTCGTCGATGGCCCCTCCTGGCCGGGGTGACCGCACTCCTCACGGCCGCGACCGCGATCACCGCCACCACCGTCAGTGCCGACTCCGACGAGGCGTCCCCCACACAGGACAGCTACGTGTGGGACAACGTGCAGATCGGCGGTGGTGGTTTTGTCCCCGGTATTGTCTTCAACGAATCCGAACCCGACCTGATCTACGCCCGCACCGACATCGGCGGTGCCTATCGTTGGGACCCGTCGGTCGAACGTTGGGAACCCATGCTCGACTGGATCGGCTGGGACGAGTGGGGATGGACCGGCATCCTCAGCCTTGCCACCGACCCCGTCGACCCCGACCGTGTCTACGCCGCGGCCGGTACCTACACCAACGACTGGGACCCCAACAACGGCGCGATCCTGCGTTCCGACGACCGGGGACAGACGTGGGAAGTCACCGAGCTGCCGTTCAAGCTCGGTGGGAACATGCCCGGGCGTGGCCTCGGTGAACGACTGGCCGTCGACCCCAACGACAACAGCACCGTGTACTTCGGCGCCCGGGGCGGCCACGGTCTGTGGCGCAGCACCGACTTCGGTGAGACCTGGGCAGAGGTGGAGGAATTCCCCAACCCCGGCGACTACGTCCAGGACCCCGACGACGAATGGGGCATGCACGACGACATCATCGGTGTGACCTGGGTGGAGTTCGACCCCCGTACCGGGTCCGACGGTGAGACCACCCAGGACGTCTACGTGGGCGTGGCCGACCTCGACGACCCGATCTACCGCAGCCAGGACGGCGGCCAGAGCTGGGAACCCCTCGAGGGCGCACCGACCGGCCACCTTCCCGCGCACGCCGAACTCGACCACGAGGGCGGGCAGCTCTACCTCGCCTCCACCGACACCCCCGGCCCCTACGACGGGGAAGCCGGGGAGGTGTGGCGCTTCGACACCGAAACCGAGGAGTGGGCCGACATCACGCCCGTACCCGGCGGGGAGGAGAACCCGTGGGGTTACGGCGGTCTGACCATCGACCGGCAGAACCCGGACACGCTCATGGTCACCACACAGATCTCCTGGTGGCCGGACAACCAGATCTTCCGCAGCACCGACCGCGGTGAGACCTGGACGCAGGCGTGGGACTACGGAAACTACCCCGAGCGCGAGAACCGGTACGAGTTGGACATCTCCACCGCTCCGTGGCTGGACTTCGGAGGCGAGGCGGAGGCCCCCGAGACCCAACCCAAGCTCGGCTGGATGAGCCAGGGCATGGCCATCGACCCGTTCGACCCCGATCGGTTCATGTACGGCACCGGCGCCACCATCTACGGCAGTGACAACCTCACGAACTGGGACTCCGACACCACCGTGGACATCGAGGTCAAGGTGCACGGACTGGAGGAGACTTCCATCAACGACCTGGCCGCGCCGCCCGAGGGCCCGCCGCTGGTGTCGGTCATGGGTGACATCGGTGGGTTCGTACACGAGGACCTGGACGAGATCCCCGACGAGATGCACCACCAGCCCTACTGGGGCAACGGAACCGGCCTGGACTTCGCCGAACTGGACCCGTCCGTGATGGTGCGTACCGGTGACGCCGAGGACGACGCCAACTCCCACATCGGTGTCTCCACGGACTCCGGCCAGAGTTGGTGGGGCGGCCAAGAACCCGACGGGGTGACAGGTGGTGGCACCGTCGCCGTCAACGCCGACGGCTCGGTGGTGTTGTGGAGCCCCGACGGTGCGGGGGTGCACCACTCCACCACCACCGGTTCCACGTGGGAGACCTCCGAAGGGGTGCCCGAGGGCGCACAGGTGGAAGCCGATCGGGTCGACCCGGACGTGTTCTACGCGGTCGCCGACGGCACGTTCTACACCAGTGACGACGGTGGTGTCACCTTCGAGGCCTCCGACACCGACGTGGTCCCTTCCGAGGGCAACGTCCGTTTCGCCGCGGTACCCGGCCACACCGGTGATGTCTGGCTGGCCGGCGGGGAGGACGACGGTGACTACGGCATGTGGCGTTCCACGGACGCGGGTGCGACCTTCGAGGTGGTCTCCGACGTCGACGAAGGCGACAGCGTGGGCTTTGGGGCACCCGCCCCGGGCGCGGACTACCCGGCGGTGTACACCAGCTCCCGGATCGACGGAGTGCGTGGCATCTTCCGCTCCGACGACGCGGGCCAGAGCTGGACACGGATCAACGACGACCAGCACCAATGGGGCTGGAGCGGCGCCACCATCACCGGTGACCCGAACGTCTACGGCCGTGTGTACATCGGCACCAACGGACGCGGAATCATCTACGGCGATCCGGCCACCGGCCCTGACCACTGAGTGACGTGGGGCGGGAACCGAAGAAACGGTTTCCGCCCCACAGCCGTTTCGTGCAGGGATCACTGCTGTGAGAAGGACGATGACGGGCAACTTGTCGTGCGGGTGCTTGCCGTAGGACACCGCAGGGACATCCACCAACGGGATCTTTGAGTGGTTCGTCCCCGGGAACAGGTGCTCGGCCCCCGGGGCCTGTTCCACACTCAGCCCTTGACGGCACCGATGATCACACCCTTGGTGAAGTGCTTCTGCACCAAGGGGTAGATGAACGTGACCGGCACCAACGCCACCACCACGATTGCCATCTGAATGGCGAGGTTGGGGGCGGAGGCACTGCCGTGCACCGCGTCACCGATCACCGAACTGGAACTGAGCTGCTGCCCCTGCTGGACGTACTGACGCAGGATC